>CBFCYL010000004.1:0-75503 GCA_965602455.1 uncultured Thalassospiraceae bacterium
TCACGCAGAACACCAACTGGAAAAACGTCTCCAAGGCCATTGGCAATCTCAAGCAAGCTGATTTGCTCGACCCCCACCGTTTAGCTCAGTTGGACCACGAGCATCTTGCTGCTTTGATCAAGCCCGCCGGATATTTCCTCAAATACGGTTTTGTTTGCTTCCAGTGAATCGCGCGACTGGTCCACATAACCCAGCTTCACCGTATCGCCGATTTTCAACGTCCCGTTATCAGGCTTCTCCTGCTCCGTAATCATACGGAACAAGGTCGTCTTGCCCGCGCCGTTGGCACCGATAACACCGACGATACCGCCCGGCGGCAATTTGAACGACAAGTTGTCAATCAACAGTTTTTCCTCGAAGGCCTTGTTCAGGTTTTCGGCCTCGATCACCAGGTCGCCAAGGCGCGGCCCGGCGGGAATGCTAATCTGTGCCGTGCCGGTGCGTTGCTCCCCATCCTGTGCCAACAAGTCTTCGTAGGACGTGATGCGCGCTTTTGACTTGGCATGACGCGCCTTGGGTGACTGGCGGATCCATTCCAGCTCGGTCTTAAGGGTGCGCTGGCGGGCGGTTTCTTCTTTTTCCTCATGCGCCAGGCGTTTTTCCTGTTGCTCAAGCCACGATGAATAATTGCCTTCGTAGGGAATGCCCTGGCCACGGTCGAGCTCCAGAATCCAGCCCGTCACGTTGTCGAGGAAATAGCGGTCATGGGTGACGATCATGACGGTGCCTTCGTAATCGTGCAGGAAACGTTCCAGCCACGCCACCGATTCGGCATCCAGGTGGTTGGTCGGTTCATCCAGCAACAACAGGTCGGGGCGTTGCAACAACAGGCGACAAAGTGCAACACGGCGTTTTTCACCGCCCGAAAGCTGCGAAACGTCGCTGTCGGCAGGCGGGCAACGCAGCGCGTCCATGGCGATCTCGATGGTGCGTTCCAGCTCCCAGCCGTCACAGGCGTCAATTTTTTCCTGCAAATTACCCTGCTCTTCCAAAAGAGCGTTCATTTCATCATCTTCCATGGGTTCGGCAAACTTCATGGAAATTTCGTTGAACCGGTCGAGCAGTGTCTTGGCTTCGCCGAGGCCTTCCATAACGTTTTCAACAACCGTTTTTGTTGAATCCAGTTCCGGTTCCTGCTCCAGATAACCAACGCTGACACCATCCGCCGCCCAGGCTTCACCGCCGAACTCGGTTTCGATGCCGGCCATGATCTTCATCAGGGTCGATTTACCCGAGCCGTTGTGGCCCAGCACACCGATCTTGACGCCGGGCAAGAACGAAAGGGTGACGCCCTTGAGGACCTCACGACCGCCGGGGTAAGCCTTGGTCAGGTCCTTCATCACGTAAATGTACTGGTATGATGCCATGGTGGCGGGTCTCCGATTTTGGCCCAAGAACAATAAACAAACTCAACAATACAAAGGGGTCGAAATGACCCCCTGATGACCTTGTGCGGTGGTTTTAGCCTATCCCTTGCCACCTGTGCAACAAGCACCCCTGCACGCACCCAGGCGGGCTTTATCAGGAAAAGTGGGCCATTTTACCGAGGCTGTCCTGAACCAGCAGCCTGACCCCTTCCAGCCCCTTCAATGCCGCCTTCAGGCGGCGCTGGCGGCCCGGCGAAAGGCGTCCGGGCTCGACCTTGGCACGTGGCTTTTCCCAGGCCCGGATATCGGCAATTTGCTGGCCGAGAATGGTCTTTTGGAACAATTCGTGGGCCTCGCAGATTTGCCGGGCATCGTCCTCATTAATGACCGCCTTGGCGACCAGGGCCTGAAGGCGCTCCATGGTCGAGGTGGCGCCAATGCCATGTTGCAGCGCCATAATGCGCGCCGCACACGTAATAGGCAGCAGGCCGTGCAGTTTCAGGTCGAGGCGCCCGTTCTTGGTCTTGAAACCACCAAACAGGCCCAGTGGTGGCGCGTAATTATCGACGGTCATGCCGATCAACTTTAAAAAAACCAGCGAATGAGAAGCCGCCGTCATGGCCGTATTGCGAAGGCGCTGGGCGGGCTCTTCATCACCGGCAACACAAACGAAGTCGAAGAAAATATCCGTCATCAACTGTGCCTCTGGATCCTTGGCCCGCATCCAGTTGGCAATTTCTTGCTTCCAGCCATCCAGCGTGCGCCGCCACTTGGGATTGGACGCCATCACGTCGCCCGTGCAATAGGGCACGCCGGCGGCGTCCAGCATGGCGGTCATGCGAACGGCGGCTTCTTCAAACCAAGCGTCATCGGCTTCAGAGCCCATATGAACAATGGCGTTATCCTGATCGGGACTGAGCATGCTTTCACCGCGCCCGCCAGAGCCCAACACCAGAACACTGACCGGCGCCGGCGGCCCGCCCCGGCCTTCGTCCTCCATAGTTTGAGCCGCCATTTCCCAGGCGCGGCGCGTCATGTCGCAATATACGGCGCTGATGACCGATGAAACACCAAGGGCCGTGACATCTTCGGCCAGCAACTTTTCCGCCAATTGCGGCAGTTGCTCGCGCACGTGCTCCAGCGCGTGGGCATCACGTGCACCATCCAGCTCATCGCCCAATCGTAAAGTATCGGCGGCGCGTTGCTTTAACAGGGCGCCTGCCGTTAGCACACCAATGGCCTTGGCGTCATCGTCCACCACCACCAGATGGCGAACGCCGCGCCTTTCCATCCGGCCCAGCGCCACAAACACATAGTCATCTTGCGCAATGGTGATAACCGGCGCGGTCATGATGTCGGCCACCGCGCCCTGCCCGGAAGTGGCAGCAAAGGCGCGCAACATATCGCGTTCAGTCACAATGCCCAGCGCCCGGCCATCGGGCTCTACAATCACCAGCGAACTGACGCCCAATGATACCATTTCGCGGGCCGCATCGAGGATGGGCGTCCCGGCACCAATGGTTGCCAGCGTCGGCGACATGACGTCGGCAACGCGGTGGCGATAAGGGAAGCTGTCGATGCGCGCTAGGGGTTCAAGTTCCATGGTGTGACCATTATAGACCAAAACCGTCCGAAGGCTTAGCCACCGAACCTAGTTTCCAGGACCTTTTCCGCCGATCTCATAAATCATAGATGCGATCTCGCTTTCCAGCGGAAAGGACAGCATGCCCATGACTTCATAGCCCAGCAGGATCGGCATCAGGTAAAACCGGAACATGAAAAAGAACCAGGCGATATACAGCGGGATAATCGGCCGGATGAGAAACGATGGTGTGATTTTATCAAACAGGTGCAGCAACGGGTTGGTCGCCGTCACCCACACCTTCATGAAAAAGAAGGTCGAGTCTTCCGGCAGGAAGATGTTCATGGCAGAACGGCCAATCAGCGTCCACATGATGACGCCAAGCGCATAATCAATAACGATAACCCAGATGGGAAAGGCTTGATCCACCGGTTAACCCCTTAAAAAATAAAGTTCAGACTATGGATAAAAAAACAGGGGCGAAGCCGAAGCTCCGCCCCTGATTGATTTTAAGTGACTTAGTGCTTGGCAGAAAGCACCGTTTCACCGGTCGGGATACGCATGTCGTCAACCATTTGCTGCGTTTCCTTATCGGGCTCCGCTGTCATAAGCGAAACCACGACCATGGAGATCAGGCTCACCGGCATGCCGATGATACCGAAGCGCAGGTGGTCGATACCCATCCACACATCCATGCCACCCCAACGGATTGCATAGAGGTATGCGGTTCCCGACAGGAAGCCCATGGCCATACCGGCGAGAGCGCCCGGGCGGTTGGCCCGTTTCCACCAGATACCAAGCACCAGCGGGAAGAACAACCCGGAGCAGGCGAAGTCAAACGCCCATGCCACGGCCCCCAGGATACTGGTTAGCTTGAGACTGGCCACAAAGGCACCAGCGGCACCAATGCCCAACAGAAGGACACGGGCAACGACCAAGCGCTTTTTGGTATCAGCTGTCGGATCGATCATCTTGAAGTACAGATCGTGCGACAGTGCGTTGGCAATGGCGAGCAGAAGCCCGTCAGCCGTTGACATGGCAGCAGCCATACCACCAGCAGCCACCAGGCCCGAGATCACATACGGCAGCCCGGCAATTTCCGGGGTTGCCAGCACAACAATGCCGGATCGCATGAAGAACTCGTTGATCTGGAGGATACCATCGCCGTTACTGTCAGACAGCGCAATCATACCCACGTTGCTCCAGTTCTTGATCCACTCAAGCGACTGAACGTCGGCAAACGCCTTGCCGATGATGCCGGTAGCAAGGTTGGGATCGAGAAGCTGCAGCTTGGTGAAGGTCGCCAGAGCCGGTGCCGTGAAGTACAGCAGGAAGATGAACAGCAACGAGTATGCCACAGACTTACGCGCATCACGCACCGAAGGGGTGGTGAAGTAACGCATGAGAATGTGGGGCAGTGATGCCGTGCCAGCCATCATGCAAAGCACGAGGGTGGCAAACTTCCACTTGGCCATGACCGTATCGGCGGCAACCGAGTGAGCAACCGTCAATGCCTTGAGACCGGCAAACGTTTCCGTCGGCTTCAACGCACCAACCTGGTGCATGATCTCAAGTTCAGCAAGTCGTGCAACCGCGGGGCCGTATTCCAATTGAGGGAACACACCAAAGCCCTGTTTGTTGGACATCCAGACCACCGGCACAATGTAAGCGATAATCAGCACGATGTACTGGGCCACCTGGGTCCAGGTCACCGCGCGCATACCGCCGAGCATGGAGCACAGCAGAATGCCGGAAAGGCCAAACCAGACGCCGACTTCAAACGGGATGCCAAGCGCCCTGGATGCAATGGTGCCGGTAGCGTTAATCTGCGCCGTCACATAAGTGAAGGACGCAACCGCCAGCACAATAACCGCCATCAGGCGAGCCAGGTTGCCGCCATAACGGGTGCCGATGTAATCGGGCACCGTATAGCAGCCGAACTTGCGCAGGTATGGTGCCATCAGCGAGGCGACGAGGATATACCCGCCGGTCCAGCCAACCACAAAAGCCAGGTAGCCGTGTCCACCGAAGTAGATACCGCCAGCCATGGCGACAAACGAAGCACCGGACATCCAGTCCGCCGCCGTTGCCATACCGTTAAAGACAGCCGGAACCTGTCGACCCGCCACATAGTAGGCTTCAACCTGCATGGTTCTGGAAAGCCAGCCAATGCCAGCGTAAATGAAGATGGTGAAGGCCACGAACAAAACACCAATGGTTTCGGCGCTCATGCCCATCTGTTCGAGGACCGCCATCAAAGCGATGAAGGCAATAAACCCGCCAGTATACATACCGTATATCTTGGGCAGGTTATCGATGAAGTTACTTTTCATTGATTCTCTCCTAAATTTCTTTACCCAAGATTCAGTCTTCAGCCTCGGCAACGCCGAATTCCTCGTCGATCTGGTTTTGTTTGTAAGCCAACCAGAAAATAATCACGACGAAGGCAACCAGCGAACCCTGCGCAGCCATATAGAAGCCAAGCGGGAAACCGATGAAGGTGATTGAATTTAAGTCGCTGGCGAACCAGTGGACCACGAAGGAAAAGAAAAACCAGAGAATCAAAACCGTGAAGGTGAGGCCGCGGGTTTTAGCCCAATGTGCCTCACGGACTTCGGGTGTTATACTCGTCATGTATAATTACTCCCCTCATATTTACCAAACCCAGCCGGGCATCAGCCCGGAAAGGAACCCAATTAGTCTTAGTTTACTTTCGCCAATGCTGGCGCGGACAGGATGCTTCGGATTTTGTTAAACTTCCGTTCACAGCCGCCGTATGTTAGCCATTCCTCCCGTCCTGGCTTCATCACGCGAAACCGGGGCATAATCCAAGCGGATTATGAAAAAACAACTCATGCTGGGTAACACCAATATTTTTGGAAATCAATTTTAATGTTTGAAAAACTGTGGAAAACAGCCAAAGAGCTGGGAGAAGCGCTCAAGGAGGCGTTCTTTTTCGTCCTTTTGGCGATGCGGGCGTTCAAATTCTGGCACCGCGAATCGCCCATCGTTTCGCTGGCGGACCTGACCCGATTCGTCGAAACCCGCTCCAAGTTCGTCGCCCAGATCACCTTATTTGGCTATATCAAGACCCGCGCCGGAACGCGCTATACCCTGCTGTTCGCTGATGAAACCTATGCGCGCTCCATCAACATCGCAAAATGGGAAATCTATCTCGCCAGCCTTGCCGACCTTTCTATCTATGCCGTGGCTGTTTGCGGGCGTAAGGCCGGGGCCAGCGACGATGAAATGCGCGATATGGCCATCCATATCGTGGGTGAGACGCTGAACAACGAGGAGATCCCGAAAGAACGTCCCCAGGGTTACGATGATATCCGCAAGACGTTTGATGCCCGGGCACGCACCTGCGTGTGGGAAGAAAGCGCCAAGGGCGAAGCGGCGTTCGGGGGTAGCCTTGAGGCGCTGGTGCACTGGGCGCCCATAGCCGACGAGTTGAAGCAATACGATGTCGAAATCGTCAAGAACTCCATGCGCTTTAGATGGAAAAAAGTGCGTGACGACATGGCGCCGCTTCTTGACGCCGCAGCGGTCATGGCAGATTGGCGAAATGACGGTGCCATTGAGGCGACAGGCGCCAACGAAGCGCCCACAAATGCATAAGCGCAGAGCTTAAAACCGTTCCTGCATTTTTCGCACGTGTTCAATTTTTGAAGATGCCTCGACCACGCGCCTGAGTGACGTAATGCCGCGGGCCTCCAGCCGGTTTATCATTTTCCTGAACACATGAGCAGTGGCCACGGCATCACCCAGTGCCGTGTGGCGGCCTTCTATGGTGATGCCCATTTGCTGGGCGATACCATCAAGCGTGTGGTTGTGGGATTCGTGGTCCAGAAAAACCGAGATCAACAAGGTGTCCAGCACCAGGTTGGGGAAAGCGATACCGGTTTCCACTTCCTTGAGTTTCAGGAACTTCATGTCAAAAGCGGCGTTATGGGCCACCAGCACAGCATCGCCGACGTATTCGCGAAACGACGGCAGGACTTCGCCAATGGGGGCTTCGCCTTTCACCATGTCATCGGTAATGCCGTGAAACTGAATGGACAGCGGCGGTATGGTGCAGCCGGGGTTGACCAGTCGTGAGTAGGCGCCAGTTTCATCAACCTTGCCGTTTTCAATGCGCACGGCGGCAATGGAAATAATTTCATCGCCAGTCGATGGGCTGAGCCCGGTGGTTTCGGTGTCGAACACCACATAGCTAAGGTCGATTAAGGACTTTCCGCCCATCTCATCCCAGTGCATGGGCTGGTTGAGGTCCTGAAAATCATAAAATTCCGGGCGTGCCGGCAGGCTGCGGTGGTCGTGCAGGCGTGCCACCAGCAGGCGGTCGGCCAGAAACCAGAATACGGCAACGGCTATAATCGAGGCGACAAGCGTTCTGCCGAGTGTGACCATTTCCACCCCGATGCCGCCACTGGCCATATCGGCAGAAAACAAAAAGGCCGCGCCACCGAACAAAACAGCCATCACCACCGCAATGGCCATAAAGGCCATGGCAATGAGGCGCCGGATGCTCATTTCCCGAAATTGGCGAATGTGGTCCATCGTTACCTTCCTGTCTGGCAAACAGTATATAACCGCCCGGTGGGTTTAGGCCAATGCGTTGGTGAGAGAAAGCTGGGGGCTACAGACCGGCTTGCGCCCGCGTTCAACTGGCGGCGTCGCCGGGTAAAGAAGATAAGGCTAAATTTAAAATAGCGTCGATATCGTCAGGCCCGACACCGTTCAGGATTTCACGCCCGGCAAAACGCATATTGGGGCCTTTGTCACACTCGCCCAGACAAACAATGGGCTCAACCTTCAGGTCCATACCACGCGCCAGCACCGCTGCCTTGATTGTCGCCAACACCTGACGCGAGCCGCGCGCGGCGCACGATGAATGGGCGCCGCTGCGAAAGTTGGTGCAGACGTATAATATTTGTGCTGGTTTTTTTTCCATTGCCCCTAACAGGTAGAGATGTTCGCGCCCTTAATCAATATAGAGCGCTCAGGCCTTCTTCATCTGGCGGTCGGGCGCGTGGCTTGTGGAGCCAAGGCGTTTAAGCCGTGCGTTCATTTTTTCCAGCGAAGCCACAAGACCGTGCCCGGTCTTGCCCTCCAGGCCGCTGACATGGCCATGAATGACCGCTTCCAGCCCCTGAATGGCGGTGTCGGCAATTTCCTCGCCGTGGGTACGGTTATGGCTGGTAGCGGCTTCCAGGGCCGCCATCAGGGTCAGGGCAAAGGCCGAAACCAGGGGGTAGCCCATCCGTTCGCCTTCGCGCGCCATGCGCCGGGCTGAAAGCACCATGGCGGCGTGGGCGTGCAGGCGCTGGTCGCCGCCGCGAATAAAGGCTTTGAAAGCACCGCGCAAAGCCCGCACGTTTTGGACAATACTATCGCCATAGTCCTCGGCCCATGGCTCAAGAATGGCGTGCATAACATTAAAGGCAACGGCATCAACGTGCTCACGCGGTGTGCCGTCCATAATGTGCTTCATGATATGCGGCGGATTGAAGGCGCCAACATTGGGGTCGGTGGCGCGGCCAAGGTCTTCGTTGGACGGGTTTTTAATCAGGCGTCTTTCCGTCAGGACAGCGCCATCGCGACGCCTGCGGTCGGGGCCAAAGTAGCTAAGGCTTTTCATAAACATGGGGTTGGCGTCCATCACGTGAACGACGTGCTTTTCAAGACCGCCGATGGCGAACGGCTTGGTCATCAGGGCGTTAACCCCGGCGCGGCGGGCTGCTTCGACCTTTTCTGAATCCAGCGTGCCGGAAAGCACAATCACGCGCAAAAAGCGACTGGGCGAGCGCTTGCTCATCCTGACCCAGTGCAGGAACGTGGCCCCGGAAATGGTTTCCATGTCCCAGTCCGTAACCACCAGATCCACGGGCGGGGCCATGGGGTCGTCTATGCGCTTGCCGCGGCTTTCCGTCAGGTGCTCAATGGCGGCGGCGGCCGAGGCCACCGTCCTGACAACGCCGAAGCCGATATCCAGCAAAGCCGATGTAATCAGGGTTCTGGAGGGTGCGTGTTCGTCAACCACAAGGGCAGAACAGTTTTTTAACCTTGTATCCATTTTATCTCAGAGTATCCATAATCCGTCATGATGCTTCATGATCCATAAGTGGATTTCCCGGTTAAACCTTCGGTATAACCGCCAGACTCAATTATGCGGCCCGGATGCCTAATAGTTTCTAAACCTGCCCTCTTGGCTCAGCGCGTTCTTGACTTTCCCCTTCATGGAATGTTCAAAGTCAGGGTCTGTTTTCCGGGTAAGATTCATAGATACCCAAGGTTGAGGTCCCTCTAACATGTTGAAAAATCTTCCTGCTTTGTTTGTCGGCGGCGTGCTTATTATCGGCGTCGGTGTAACCGTGTTGCGCGCGACGCAGTCCGATGGACCGCCCGATGTCCGCGTTCGGGTGCAGGTGCCTGAGGCATTATCGCTGAGCGCCCAGCGCGGCCAGGTGGCGTTTGACGCCAACTGCCGGGCTTGCCACGGCGCCAATGCCGGCGGTTCTGACCAGGGCCCACCCTTGGTGCACAATTATTACAATCCGGGACATCACGCTGATGAGGCGTTCCGCCGCGCCGTTCGTTTTGGCGTGCGGCGTCATCACTGGTCGTTCGGCGATATGCCCAAACAACCCCAGGTGGGCAGCGGCGAGATTGAGGCCATCATTGCCTATGTGCGCGAATTACAGGCAGCCAACGGCATTGCCGCCCAGCCACACAATATGTGAGCGTTCCGCCACCAATGGGCCTTAAATAAAGTAACAACGAAAAATACGTTTTTGGGGTGCCTACCGCGAAAGCCTGCACGGTGGTGTGTTGGTGGCCAAGAATCGCTTATCGCCGTAAGGCACAATCACCATGGTTCTCACCGCCGGGCCGAGGCTTTTGTTGATGAGGTTCTTGGTCGTAACGGTAATACGGCGTAGTTCTTCCGCGTTGGGCTGGCGGCTGCCCAGCTTAGCGCTGCTAAAAGCAACCAGCAGTGATTCCCTCACCCGTGGAAGCGCGCCGCAAATTGCACTGACGCCCTTGGAGCTGCTTACATAAAACAAGGATGCATAAAGAACGGGGGCTTTCCCCTTGCTGCCCTGAATGATGGGCCACTGGGTCGGCGTGATGATGACCGGGCGGACCCATTTTTTAGCCTCTTCCTCGGCATCAAGCTCTTCATCTGTTTTTTCAGCTGGCACTTCCGGTGTCTTTCCATCAGCCGTTTGCGGGGCCGCGCCCTTCTCGCCCTGGGTTGCCGGTTGTGCCACCTCGGTATCCTCGCCCTGCAACATTGGCGCAACGACAAAAAGGATCGCGCCAAAAATAGCCAGAACACCAACAACGCCAATCGGTATCCAAACCTTGGGCTTGGTCAGGGCCAGCATAAATTTTAGAAGGGCTGCCTCGAAGCCGGGTTTTTTCTTTTTGCGTTTTGAGCGCCGCTCGCCCTTTTTCTTCTTCTTGCCTTGCGCTTTCAGGTATTCGCGTGCTTTTTCCTGACGCTCTTCCTTGATCTGGGTCAGCAGTTGCGCAACGGCGTCAATGGTTGCCGCAAGCTGTTCGTCGCCTTCAACCTTTTCGATAATGCCGTCAAGGGTGGCGGTAAAGGCGCTAACTTCCGCCTTATCTTCGTCGCGGGTAAACAGCTTTTGAATAACCAGCAGGGTTACGGCACGCAACGCCTCTGCCGAAGTGGCCTGTGATATCGCATGGATCAGACCGCTGCTGGGATCGTCAAAGACCTTGTCCCAATCGGTCGTACCGTTGGCCAGTTGTGGCCATTTGGTCTTGGATGATGCGGTAGAAGGATTTTCCGCCATGCGTCAGTGGGCCCCATGCGCTGGTTTACGGTTGGCTCTTCCAGGCTTCTGGCCGCACCCCCCCTAAGCGGACGCCGCACCCAGCCCGGCCAAAGCCGGATGGCAAATCCTAGCACGTTTTGGCCGCCGCCAAGCCAATCGTCATCAAGGCCGCCGTCAGAAGACGCCCTTCGGTAATAGTCTTTTATTTACAAGTGGTTATAGATTGGACTAGGCGTCCTCGAGGTCGATATCGAGGATGGTCATCAACACCGAGTAAGAAACCTCGCCCTCGTCCTCGTCGCGGTGTAGCACGCCGATGAACTCATCATTCAGGTGGATTTCAACCGGCGCGTCGGCCTTGGTGGGCGCCAGCACGCTAATGCGGTTGTTGGCAAAGCTCCTGCGAAGGTAATTCTGGACCTTGGATATTTCTTCCGGCTGCATGTCTGCCCTTTCTGATCATTTGTTTTTTAACTGTTCTGGCTGTCGCTTTGGCCGCGGTAGAAGCCGAGGCGCGCCACCGTTAGCGTTAATCTACACCATTTGCCATATGGGCACAGCTTTTGTCGAGCCTGTATTTATGTAACAATATGCTACTGCTTGGCGCCTTGCCAAAACCGGGGAAAACCATGAACGAAACCCAAAACCAGCCCACCGTGCCCGATGAGATCCGCGGCTGGAACTGGGGTGCCTTCCTGCTCAACTGGATATGGGGGCTGGGCAACAATACATTCATTGCGCTGTTGATGTTTGTGCCTGTGGTCAACCTTGCCATGCCGTTCGTGTTGGGCGCCAAGGGCAATGCCTGGGCATGGAAGAACGCAAAGTGGGATGACGTAGATCATTTCCGTCGGGTGCAGCGCACATGGACTCTGGTCGGGCTGGGCCTGTGGGTGGGCTTGATTACCTTCTTCGCCGTTATCCTTTGGGGTATCACCTCGTTCATGCACAGCAGCGAACCGTTCCAGAACTCACTGGCCATGGTGCGCGACAACCCCCGCGTGGTGCAGGCACTGGGCACGCCAATCGAACCGGCTTACCTGGTCAACGGCAACATTGATTACGATGGCAACAGCGGCTTTGCCGAATTGAATTATGACATTACCGGGCCCAAAGGCGAGGCAACGGTTTACCTGGACGCCGAACAGGAACACGGGCGCTGGCGTTTTTATTCACTGGTGGTGGTCACGCCCAGCACCGATATCGTGCTGGCGAACGACCGCCCAAACTGACCGCTGGTTTTGGTCGCCTGACGCTTTTAACTTAAGGGTTCTTAAGGCGCGGGTTTTTTCTTTTCAACGGGCTCGACCCGGGGGCGGGGCCAGCACCAATGACTTTTTTGCCGCCGCGCTTGGAGGATTTGGGCTTGTGGCCCATAAGCTCTCGTTTTTCCTTCGACCATTTTGGCTTCTTGGTTTTTTTATCCTTTTTGGATTTTTTATCTTTTTTAAACCCGGGCTTGTGGGTGTCCGAAGGTCCATCGTCGGCGGGCTTGGGTTTGAATTCAGCTTTGGGTTTAAATGCGGGTTTTGCTGCCGCTTTGGATTCCCCCGGCGCGCCACCGAGGCGGGTCACGCTGATATTTTTTTCCAGCGTACCGTTGGGGCCCAGCGCCTTGAGCAACTGATCCACGCTGTTGGCTGCAATCTCGACATGGGTTTCTTCATCTTTAATTTTAATGGCACCGATTTCACGCTTGGTGAAATGACCGGCACGGCACAGCATGGGCAGCAGCCAGCGCGGTTCGGCGTTGTGCTTATGCCCCACTGATAGCGAGAGCCACACACTGTTTTTGAAGTCTTCGCGCCGGGCGGATGGGCGCGCGCTTTCTTTTCTGTCCTGGGGACCGGAAGGAATCAATTCCTCGGGCGCCGGCTGTTCCCTGTTTTGCAGGCGCGTGAAAGCACAGGCAATTTGCTCGGCGCTGTGGCGCGCAAGCAGTTCTGCGGCAAATGTTTTTTCATCGTCGCTCATGGCGTCGGAAAAAATAGGATCATCAAGAATGCGCGCGCGGTCGCGTTTCATAATATCGTTCACCGATGGCGGTGTGGCCCATGTGGCTTCCACGTTGGCGCTTCGCAACAGGCTTTCGGCACGCTTGCGCTGGTTATACGGCACGATCAGCGCGCTGGTGCCCTTGCGCCCGGCGCGTCCGGTGCGACCGCTGCGATGCAGCAGGCCTTCGCGATTTTTTGGTAAATCGGCGTGGATCACCAGTTCAAGATTTGGTAGGTCAATGCCACGCGCCGCCACATCGGTGGCGACACAAACCCGGGCGCGGCCGTCGCGCATGGCTTGCAGGGCATGAGAACGCTGTGCCTGGCTTAGCTCCCCGGAAAGGGCAACCACCGAAAACCCGCGGTTGTTAAAACGGGCGGTCATGTGGTTGACGGTGGCGCGGGTAGAACAAAAGACGAGGGCGTTCTTGGCATCGAAATACCGCAGCAAATTGATGATGGCGTTTTCACGGTCATTGGGGGCAACGGTTAGCGCGCGATATTCGATATCAAGGTGCTGCTCGCGCTCTCCCGTAGCGGAAACGCGCACCGCGCCTCGCTGGTAACGCTTGGCCAGCGTGGCGATGGAACGCGGCACCGTGGCGGAAAACATCAAGGTTCGGCGGTCGTTCGGAGCGGCATCAAGAATGTATTCAAGATCATCGCGAAAACCCAAATCGAGCATTTCGTCCGCTTCGTCAAGCACCACGGCCTTAAGCGCGGTGGTGTCGAACGAACCGCGTTCGATATGGTCACGCAACCTTCCCGGCGTACCGACGACAATGTGTGCGCCGCGCTTCAGGTCTAGGCGTTCGGTGCGCATGTCCATGCCGCCAACGCACGACGTAATGCTTGCGCCGGTCTCGTGGTACAGCCATTGCAACTCGCGCTTGACCTGCAAGGCCAGTTCCCTGGTCGGGGCAATAACCAGCGCCAGCGGCGTGGTCGCGCGGCCAAAACGCTCAGCGCCCTGAAGCAACGTCGGCGCCACGGCGAGGCCGAAAGCCACGGTCTTGCCCGAACCAGTCTGTGCCGAAACCAGGGTATCGGCATCCTTCAGTTCGGGCGCCAGAACCGCCTTTTGCACAGGGGTCAGTTCGCTATAGCCACGTTCGCTCAGCGCCTGGCCAAGTGCCGCGACGACACCTTCAAATTTGGTCATGTTCTTTCTTTCGCAACACGGGGTTCGCGCTTCCGGGTTCGGATTGGCTGAATATATGGGGTGGACTTAACCCCTTATTCATCATTATACAAGAAAAAGCGCCATTGAGGGGCTTGTGGGGCTTACCTACCTCTGGTTTACCAGCGCAGCATTGCCAGACAAATCACCACTCAAAATTGTCAAAAACGCATCGAATGGCATGGGGCGATAGAAATAATAACCCTGCACATTATCACAGCCCAGCTCATCAAGAACGTCCAGCTCCGCCTTTGTTTCCATGCCCTCGGCAATGACCTTGAGACCCAGGGCGCGCGACATGGAAATGATGGCCCGCACCAGGGCGCGGCCTTTTTCAGTCTGGTCAACGCCGTCGATAAAGGCGCGGTCCACCTTCAGTATATTCACCGGCATTTCAACCAGACGGCCGAGGGATGAATAGCCCGTACCAAAGTCATCCACCGCAACCTTGTGGCCCAACGCTGCAATTTGAAACAAGACATCCATGTTGGCATCGATATCGTGCATCAGCGAGGTCTCGGTAACCTCAATAACGATACGGCTGGCGTCTGCGCCGGTTTGGGACAATATGGCCTTGAAAGTAGCAACAAGGGCCGGGCTGCTCAACTGGCGGGCCGAAATGTTCACCGATAGATATTGCGGGCGCGCGCGTTCGGGCAATAAATCAAGTTCACGTTGCGCCAAACAGGCCTGCTCATAGACCCACGCACCGATGGAGATGATGGTTCCGTTGGCTTCCGCCAGCGGGATGAATTTATCCGGCGATACCGGCGTATCGGACGGGTACCACCTGAGCAACATTTCCGCACCGGTAATCTGACGGCTCTTCAGGTCAACGATGGGCTGGAACATTACCTTGAATTCATTGTTAGATACCGCCGTCCTTAGACCATTGGCGATGGCCAGACGTTCCTTTGCCTTTTCGTGGATTTCAAAATCAAATATTTTCCAGCTATCGCGGCCTTGATCCTTGGCCAAATACATGGCGGCGTCGGCGTTGCGTAGCAGTTCATCGGGCAGGTGTGTTTTGCCGTTGCCCACGGCAACGCCCAGGCTCGATGTGGCATAAAGCTCAATTTCTTCCAACTGCAATGGCTTGCGCATCGCTTCAACAATGCGCTCTGCTATTGTTGCTACGGTGTCCATTCCCTGAATACGTTCACACAAAATAACGAACTCATCCCCGCCAAAGCGCGCTACCGTATCACCGGGGCGCACCACATCGACCAGGCGTTCACCTATGGCAATCAGAAGGTTATCGCCAACCGTATGGCCGTAGCTGTCGTTGATCATTTTAAACGCGTCCAGGTCAACGAAAATCACCGCGACATCATCACCGTTGCGCTGGGATCGTTGCAGCGCATTTTTTAAACGATCCAGCATCATGGTGCGGTTGGGCAGGTGTGTTAGAACATCATGCGTCGCTTGCCATGTTAATTCATCCTCACGGGCTTTCCGCATTGATATATCGCGCATGGTCGCAACCATGACCCAGCCATCTTTTTCCTGAAATTTGGCGATTGAGGCCTCGGCGGGAAATTCTGAGCCATCCTTGCGATAGCCGTGTATATCGCCTCTTCTACCCATTGAAATGCTGGCGGTGTCCGACTTTAAAAAGCGAGCGATATGGACCTTATGCTCCTCACGGAAATATGGCGGCACCAACTGGTGCACATCTAGCCCTTCCAGTTCACCTATCGGGTAACCAAACAACGCACCGGCCGCATGGTTTGCCTGAATGATGGTTCCGTGTTCATCAATCGAGATAATGGAGACATCGGCTGTCTTGAGAATGTTTTCCGACGTATCCACATCCGCAGACGGTGCGGGCAACAACGCATTATTGCCCGCCCGGTCTAGCGACACGGCATCACTGGGTGGCCCGGGGCTTGGTTCATTAAAACCCGGTATCGCTTTTTTGTAGCGGTTGGGAATTTCCGGGTCAGTGCGGCCAAAGCTTTGAATAATACGAAAGGTGCCGTCCGCCTCACACCTGGAAAGGAACGAGTTAACCTTAGCGTGGTGCGTGCGCGGGTCCATGTCGATCCGCCCTTGTGGTCCGGTGAAGCTTATCTGCTCCAATGCCTCAACCAGTAATTCCGGATCAAGGCTGCCTGCTATCTCTGCGGCCTTGGCAAACGCGTGTACGCAGTTGTAGGTTCCTTCGCCGAAATTCGTCAGCACCCCGTTGCCATGTGGCCATATGCCATTGACGCCTTTCAGCTGCCCAAGACGTTCTAGGTAGTTGGCATTTTCAGGGGTGTCGATGCCCATGAAATATGTGTTGGATGAATAGAAGCCCGCGCGCACTTCCGGTGGCAAGTTCGCGACCATGGCTTCATCATAGTGCCCCATGACCACGGCCATGCGTGCCTTGAGCCCCTTTTCGGTAAACTTCGTTAGCAGGTTCACCTGATCGGAACCCGCGAAGTAAGGCACAAATACATCGGCACCACTTCTCGCTACGGCATCAAGCAATTCCTCAAAATCGCTGGTGCCAATGGGCAAATAGCGCTCGCCGACAACTTCGCCACCGACCCGGCTAAGCGAGCGTTTAGCGGCGTCGATGGAACCGCGTGGCCATTCATAGTTGCTGCCCGCGAAAAACATCTTCGGGCCGAACTTACGCGCCATGTAAGGGATCATTTTTTCAATCTGCTGGTTTGGCAGGGCTGAAAAACTGAAAAAATAGCGGTTCCAGATACTGCCTTCATAAAATGAGAAGTTCAGGTACGGAACGCGCTTGGGTAGCGCCACCCGGTCTGCCACGGCAATGCGTGAATTTGACAAGAGGTTGCCGATGATGGCTGAGCAACCGTCCTCATCGACCAGTTTATTCGCAGCAGGCAAGGCGGTTTCAGGCTCGCTGCCATCATCTTCAATGATCAATTCCAATGGCCGGCCCAGTACACCGCCACTTTCATTAATTTCATCACAGGCAATTTGCGCGGCCCAGGAAATCTCGTTGCCATACAGTTCCACCAACCCCGTCAGGGGGGGCATGAGGCCGAGTTTGACGGGGGACACATCAGGGGATTTTGTTTTTTTTCGCATCGTTGGGCCTTGCAATCTAAGGGGTGCGTGTGCCAAAGCGGCGGTCCACCAGTTATTTCCCTTAAGGAATAGCAAGGGCCGTGCCAACGGGTGTGGCGATCAGCTATTTGTTGATTTTCAAGCTGTTATGATTGAAGTGATTCATAAGACAGGCGGCAAAAGGGCTTGCAGCGCGAGATAATGAGGTGGTTTGCAGCCGATTATTCGCATAATGCAAAAAGGCAACGTTGACAGCTTAGGTGCCGTTCCGCGCAAACGCAGGGGACTCATCCACCGGCGCTTTCCTTGCGGGCCGTTATAACCTTGGCGACGAAGGGTGATGTCATGGCCCGAACCAGCGCGCTGTAATTAAGCCCGACCGTGACCTCGGCACCGATGGCCATGGCAAGGTCACCGCTGTCCACAATAAGGTGATCGCTGCTGGCAGCGATGATCTTTGTGCCGACGGGGGGCTGCAAGCCATCTGGATCAATGTCCTGACACCCGATGGCGAGGATCGTTTGGTGAATGTTGCCGCGATTTACGGCAGGCGGTTTTGCGCCAAACGCCGTTTGGCCAATATCGCCGCTAGGCTGGGTCGGTTTGAGCTTATGTTCGATAACTTCGGCGATAAGGGTTATGGCGTCGCCATGAAGGCCGTCAATGGGTTGGCGGTGCAACGGCTCGCGCCCCAATAAAAGTGCTTCGCCCAAACGCAGATCGTTAATTCGCCCGGTGCTGCCACCGCTGAGCGCCCACATTATATTGCCGGAATTCCCGCCAGAAACGATTTCAAGCGTGATGCCAAACGCTGCATCGATGGAATCGGCCAGCGCCGAAAGCTCGTCCATGTTGTTTTGATCGGGCACGACACCGCTGCGGCAGGCGAGGTTGGTGCCGATGCCCATGAGCTTGATATTCGCCAAACCCAGTGTTTCGCGGACGGCTTCGTGCAGGTGCTCTGGCATGATCCCTTCGCGCAGGTCGCCAAGCTCGACCATAAGCACCACCCCATGGGTTCGCCTCGCCGCTTTGGCGGCGATCGATAATTTTTTGATGATGTCGAGTTCCGTGTTGAAGCTGATATCAGCCGCCGCGACCACCCGGTCAACCTGGCTCATCATCGGTGAGCGGATCAACGATAGCCGTGCCGTTATGCCCGACCGCCGCATCGCTTCGATATTTTCTATGCGCGAATCGCCAAGGCCGGCCACGTTCGCTTGCAGCCATGCATCGGCAATCTCTGGTGCGCCCAAGAAAGCCTTGGTAACGCCGGTGATGGCAATGCCGCAGGCACCAAGGCGCTCGACCATGGTCAAGGCATTGTGCCTGATTTTATCGAGGTCGATTTGCAGGCGTGGTGCGGTCATCCGGCCAGTGCGAGCTGTTTCTCTTTAAGCTCAGGAAATGCCAATAAGACCATATCAACCAGCTGGTCGGCTGGGCGGGTCAGGGCATCGGTGGCGGGGATGGAAAATTCATGCTCATAGCGTTCGATGGCTGCATCAACATCGCCATCAGACATATTTTCGTGGTTGATGGTAATGCCGATGACCCGGGTGTCGGCAAACGTCTGTATAAGATTAATTTCGCTGGCCGGCGTCGGCATCGCCATCTCGGGAAAATCACCGAGATTGGTTCGCCCCGGTGCGTGCTGAAGCACAACGCCATCGGGGCAGCAGCCACGCAGGATAAAGGTAGAAGTCAAATAGGCGGGGTGGCTGAGCGCACCCTGCCCTTCGACAATAATCACGTCGGGGTTTTCAGCTTCGAAGGCTTCAACAATGGTGGATTCCATTTCGCCCGAGCAGAATTGCGATGGAATGGCATCAAGCGCGATGCCGTAGCGCGCACCTTGGATCAGGCCAGTCTGGCCGGTGCCAATCATTACCGCCTTAATGCCATGATCATTGAGGGCGCGGGTAAGGATGGTTGCCGTCGTGCGTTTGCCGATGGCGCCGTCGGTGCCCAGCACGGCAATGCGCGGGCAGGTGACCTCGGCGATACGACCGCTAAACATGCGCAGGTCTTTCTTGGCGCGGGGCTTGCGCACGTCCAAAATTTTGACGTTATGCTTCGCGCTGGCGGCTGCAAACTCCGGGTCTTCGTTCAAAAATTCATGAAGGCCGTTGACAATGTTCATGCCGAGAGCAATGGCTTCCAGCACCAGAAGGCGCTCAGACTCAGATAACATGCCGCTGGCGGGCGCCATGCCGAAGATAAAATAATCCGGAACAGACCCAGCACGTGCCAAGGCGTCCGCCAGATCGCGGCAGACAGGAATGGCATTGGGCTTATCGTCCAGAACCATGCCTGCGTCTTGTCCCGCTTTCTCGCTGTCGATAACCGATAGTATCCGGTATTTCTCCGAATGACGGACGAGGCCGTTTGCCGTTTTCCCGTCTAGTGCGCCAAAGTTTGCTTCGCAGTAAATGATTGCCGTTGCCGTGGGCTGGCTTTTACTGGCAAGGAAGGATGGCGCGAATTTTATGGGCATTATGGCTCCTGTAGATGAAATTGGGCCTGCAACGGTTGTGTCGCAAGTTCATCGATTTTCGGTTTCTGGTATGACCGCGCAAAAAGGCGTTATGGCCACAGGCCGTGTTAAAAAAACAAAGGCATGCGCTCTAACGGCAGCACTGGTGTGCAAACAGTCAGCATCAGGTGATATTTTTTATTGGTCTCGAATTGAAAAGGCTACACAGATAACCAGCGCCTTTTCTCTCGAGCTTCATTTATTCAGCGGCACGTTCAGCCTTCATCT
This sequence comes from uncultured Thalassospiraceae bacterium, assembly GCA_965602455.1. Lineage (GTDB taxonomy): Bacteria > Pseudomonadota > Alphaproteobacteria > Rhodospirillales > Magnetovibrionaceae > CBFCYL01. The sequence goes on from CBFCYL010000004.1 coordinate 19,735, forward strand.
CGGGCTTTAGTCAGTCGCGCTTTACGTTCAGAAACGTAATTAGGCTTTCTTTTCAGCCGCCGCTTTGGCAAGCCGCAAGTTGCGCAGGTGCGCTACCTTTTCGGCCTTTTCCTGGCGTATCGTTTCCTTTTCTTCAAGGATACGCATATTCCTTCTTTGGGTCGCGACGATTTGTTCCTCAGCCCTTGATTTTTCGATCGTAAACATCTGGCATCCTATATTTTCATTTGAAACATCAGGGGTGGAAATGCGGCCCGGAAACCCAGGTGAAACGCGCTAACTGGCGTTCCTGTAACAATAAATAATGGCGCCGCGCTTCACATTATGTGCCGGGCGGTTTGTTTAACGCTCAAATTGTCAGGGGATAAATAAGCTAACCGGCGTACCGATTATTCATGTAACACACAACAAATACAAAACGTATGAAGGGTATATATAGCATTCCCCTGAAAAGTCAATGACAGGCAATGCAACCATGGGCATCGCAGGCTCAACCGCCAACCATCAATCCGCCCGGTTTGTTCCGTGATGCAGGCAAAATACGCCCGCTTTTGGCTGTTTAATTCCAAACCGTGGGGCGCGTTGACAGCTTACGTGTCATTTTACAATTAGCGGAAAAATGGTGCTCAAGTAGGTCCGCATAACAACCCTTATCGGACTTTTTGGTAGCAGTTGGCGCTTAGCTGGCATCTCGCAAATTCTCTTTGCCCATATTCACATCAAACTGCAACGCTGCCAGGTGGGCATACAGCGAACAGGTGATTAACAGTTCTTCGTGGGTGCCGGTGGCGACGATACGTCCATGTTCGATCACCGCAATGCGCTCAGCGTTCACCACCGTGGCAAGGCGGTGCGCGATTACCAGTGTGGTTCGTCCAGCTTTGAGCGTTTTCAAGGCTTCCTGAACCAGACGTTCGCTTTCCGCATCCAGTGCGCTGGTGGCTTCATCCAGTAGCAAGACCGAAGGATTGCGCAACAGCGCGCGGGCCAGCGAAATGCGTTGGCGTTGCCCACCAGAAAGACGCACACCTTTTTCGCCCAGGAACGTCGCGAAACCATCTGGCAAGGCATCAAGGAATTCTGCTGCTGCCGCATCTTCCGCCGCTTTGCGAACCGCGGCGTCGTCTGCACTGGGGCGCCCATATCGGATGTTCTCCCAGCCATTATTGCCGAACAGAATCGGGTCTTGCGGCACCAGGGCAAATCGCTCACGCACGGCCTTGGGGTCGGCGTCGCGCACGTTAATGCCATCCAGCTTCACTGCGCCGCTGATGGGGTCATAAAAACGCAAGAGCAACTGAAACACGGTCGACTTTCCTGCGCCAGATGGGCCAACCAGGGCCACGGTTTCACCCGGATTGACGTCGAGGGTGAAGTCGGTGAGTGCCGCATGATCGGGGCGTGAGGGATAATGGAAGGTAACGTTTTCAAAACTGACCCTGCCCTGAGCCTGATCAGGAAGGGCGAGCGGTGTGTCGGGGGTTTGGATATCGGACTCGGATTCCAACAACTCGATCAGGCGTTCAGTAGCCCCGGCAGCACGTTGCAGTTCGCCATAGACTTCGCTCATCACGCCGACGGAAAAAGCAACCAAGGTTGCGTAATATATGAAGGCCGCAAGTTCACCGCCGCTGATTTCACCAGCCAGCATTTGGCGTCCGCCTACCCATAAAATTACCCCAATGGCCCCGAACACCAACAAAATAACCACCGCCATCAACATCCCGCGAGTGCGGATACGAACCACGGCTGTGTTAAAGGCGTTGGTAACTTCTGCGCCAAATTTCCTGCGATCCACATCTTCGTGGGTGAAGGCCTGCACCGTGGACATGGCATTGATGGTTTCTTCAGCAAAAGCACCAACATCGGCGACGCGGTCCTGGCTGGCACGCGATAATTTGCGCACCCGCCGTCCGAATATCAAAATCGGCACCACCACCACCGGCACCACCAACAGCACCATGGCGGTCAGTCCGGGATTGGTGATGAACAGCATGATAATGCCGCCCACAAGGTTGAGCATGTTGCGCAGGGCAATCGAAGCGGATGAGCCAATCACTGATTGCAGTAATGTGGTGTCGGTGGTGAGGCGCGACAGAACCTCGCCCGTTTTTGTGGTTTCGAAAAAACCGGCGTGCAGGGATAAAACCCGGTCAAACACCGCTTGGCGTAAATCCGCCACGACTCGTTCGCCCAACCAGGACACAAAATAAAATCGCGTGAACGTACCGACAGCCATAATAACGGATAAGGCCAAAAGCAGGTAAAGCGCGCGATCAAGGGCGGCCGCATCACCGTTCGTAAATCCACCGTCTATCAGGTCTTTCAGCCCCTGTCCCAGACCCAGCACCGAAAGGCCGGTCACAACCAACGCCGTAACGGCGGCGGCGACATGCCCCCCATAAGGCTTTAAAAAGCCTGCCGTTCGGCGAAGGTATTTTAAATCCCGGCCCCTGGGCCGGTCAAAGGAGGTGGAGCTGCGCGCCAAGTGCGATATCCCTTTTAAATTAATGATAAACTGAATATGGCGCGGCTATTAACATAGGGCAACCAATGAGCACTCATCAAGTGAGCTAGCCGTCCAGTGACCGGGCTAAAACAGATAAACTATTACAGATTAATGGTGCTAACTCGTTTTTTCCCGAGACCATAGGGCCGCAGCACCCTTATACAGGCACTGCATAATCTCGGTTTCCGTTACACCCAAACGGGCGCGCGGCGAGATATCAACAAGACCGCCTTGGCCGGCATCGGAATGCTCGCCCCCTGCGCCACGCACGGAAAGCCCGAAATCCAATGCTGCTTTCGTTGCCCGATCAAGATGGCTTCCTTCCTCTGTCAGCTTGGGCAGCGGAAGATGCAAGCTGGCCCGCATGGCGGTGCCAAGATTGGTTGGGCAGGAGGTAACATAGCCATACCGCGAAGAATGCGCGAACGGGGGGATCAACTTGGCAAACTTCTCAAGCCCGTCGTGCAATCTGCCGAATAATGCCGCGAGGTCGCCGCCCTGCCTCATGGACATAATCCGCAAATGATCCTCTTCTCCAACCCAAACGATAAAATCCTCCGAGTTTGAGACATACATGCCACGACCAAAAGGCCAGTCGGAAGAAATTCCGGCAGAGACCAGGTATGGGTCACCGCCCATGTCCTTGAACATCTGATGGGCCGCCACACGGCGCTGGTAGGCGTCTGCATCGATTGCATGGAGCGAGCCCGGCGTTAAGGAATAATATGCCCCGCCAAATTGTGAATCCCCCTGCAGTGCCGTGAACGCCTTGATCATAAGCACTTCAAATTCAAGCCTGTGCGCCTTTGTCATAGCACCGGGTAAAGGAAAGACGGAAAGGTTTCGCCCTACCCGCACCCGCATGGAAACGCCGTTCAATACGGGATCAATATCCTCCAGGTTGCAGTTCGACGTGGTTGCGCTCCAGTCATGCCTTTGCTCAATTTCCTGCTCTCGGGGGATATTGTGATAATCACGGATCATGGGTTCAAGCAGAGGTTCGAAATCCTCGTAATCACTGCTGCTTTGAGCATAAGCGCCCATCTGACTGTCGGGGTTTTCAATTCCAGTTTTGATGATCTGCCACATTCTGGCGCGCTTTGATTCATCGAGAGCGTTGAAATAGTCTTCACTAAAATACCGCGCCATCAGGTTGCCGGGATGAGCGGAACGGATGGCGCGAATTTGCGCCTTTTTCCCTTCACTGCCATGGGTGTTCTCTGAAGGGAAATTCAATTCACGTTCCTCATGACCGGAGTCCTGTTTTGTTGAAGTCAGAATGACCTATCCGGTTGTTGTCTTGATGCGCTGCAATACCTTCACGTACCAATCAATGTCATCGGCGTTTGGCAATTCTAGTGGCATTTCTTGGCTACCTGTTTTTATGACAATGGTATCTAAAATGGGTTCAACCCCAAACTTCTTGGAAAGTTCGTCATAATCTTTTTCAATGAGTTTAATTTCAGTATTTGAAGAAAGTTCAATTTCTTTTCTTCCATACGGAATCTTTCCGTTAAATAACCCCTTGAGGGTAACCAGCTTATCCGGGTAAATAACGACAATAGATACCGCGATCCATGCCAGAACCGTAACAATGGCAGCGATGATGAGCCCGTCAGAAACCACGAGCCAAAACTCAAAATAACCCGCCTGACCTATCATCAGTGGTGTAACAATGGCAATTATCACAAACTCAATAACAAGTAACTTGGTGCCGGGGTGCTCAGCGATTGCCACACACCCGCCCTCAACCGGCTGGATGGTTGTATTTTTTGGTGGTGTTAGATCAGAAATATTTACGAAGCTGTTCATGCTCAATGCCCCCCGCATCAATCTTGCAGTGCATGGTAATGCCGCGCAATGGGCACGGACAACTTATGGTGCATTTCGCCGGTTTAACGCATTGATTTTATTGAATCTGCGTTGACGGCTTATGGGTCATTCAGCAGACGGTGCCCATGCCTGGCAATTACAGCACCCAGTCTGGCCGTGGGAAGTGGCAGGTGTAGCCGCCATGCAGGCGCTCTAGATAATCCTGATGTTCAGGCTCGGCTTCCCAGAAGTCACCCGCAGGCACAACCTCGGTCACCACTTTTCCCGGCCAATGTCCGGAAGCCTCGACATCTGCAATGGCTTCCAGTGCAATCCGTTTTTGTTCATCGCTGGTGTAATAAATGCCAGAACGATAGGACGGCCCCCTGTCGTTCCCCTGCCGGTTTATCGTGGTTGGATCATGGATCTGAAAGAAAAACTCAATAATCTGCCGATACGATATCTGCTCGGGCGCGAAGATAATCTCAATCCCCTCGGCATGGGTACCGTGGTTCGGGTAGGTTGCATTGGCGACATCACCGCCGGTATAGCCAACCCGGGTTGAAACAACGCCGGGTAATTTACGGATAAGGTCCTGCATGCCCCAGAAGCAGCCGCCAGCCAAAACAGCACGCTCAGTCATTTTGTGTCCTCCGCTTCATTTCTTACGTCATATCGTAGCAAGCCACGGTTGCTGTTCAAGCGGGAAGGACGTGGGTACTTTGAATCGGCGCTGACGGCTTGTGGGTCGCCCCACACCCACACTTACCGCGAGGAAAAAATGGTGGTGCGAAACGGACTCGAACCGGCAACCAGACTGGCCGTTTTTCCAACCCTAAACCATTGAATTATCAAGATAAAATATTGGGTATATTGCCCAAATTTCACCCTGGAGACGAGTTCGCAACAGACTGCCTGCCTCGCAAGCCGTCAGATCAAAACCCCAAATATAATCTCGGTTGCGGCCAGCCTTGACCCAGCGAGCAGACGAATATCGGGCATATTGATTTGCTCCGCTTCTGAACCAAGTTAGATATTCCAGATTTTATTCTTCGATATTGTCATTGCCGGATTTTGTATTGTTATGTTCTGGATCGTCGTCATCGAACAAAATCCTGTTTGCGGCGCCCTCCATGTCATCAAACTGGCCGGACTTGAGCGCCCACAGGAACCCGCCCAGCGCAACAGCGCCCAACACCAGGGCGACGGGGATCAGGTAAAGCAGGATGTCCATTATGCGTTGTCCTTTCCCCTGCCCGGCCAGCCCAGCCTGAGCGAATTTCCGATCACCACCAACGATGATGACGACATGGCAATGGCGGCAATCAACGGCGTAACCAACCCCAGCATGGCCAACGGGATGGTAGCGGCATTATACACGAACGAGAGTGCGAAGTTTTGCTTGATCAAACGGTCGGCCTGCCGCGCAACGTCCAAAGCCTCGAGCACCGGCGCCAGCTGCGCGCCCTGATAAACCACATCGGCCGCAGTTTGTGAAATATCCGCCGCCGTTGACGGCGACATGGAAACGTATGCTGCCGCCAGCGCCGGGGCATCGTTAAGGCCGTCGCCCACCATCAATGTCCGCATTCCCGCCGCCGCGTGCTCTGCCAAGCGCTCAACTTTATCTGAGGGTGTTTGTCCGGAGCGCCACTGTTCAATGCCAAGGGTTTGTGCCACACCTGCCACCGTTTCTTCGCGATCACCGGAAAGAAGCTCAACGGTTAATCCCCTTCCTTGCAATGCGGCCACCACTTTTGCGCCATCCTTGCGCAGGTTGTCGGAAAAGCAAAAACGCACAGGCTCCAGGTTCGGTCGGGCCAGCCATAGCTCTGGCCCGGTTGGCGGTGGTTGCCCTTCAACCCCGCACCAGTCACCCCGCCCAAGCCGGGCTTCACCACCGTCAAACCCAAGCGACAGGCCCGCACCGGGCACTTCGTTGACTCCCTTTACAAGGGCCGTCTTGCCGCCCGCGGCGCGCACCATGGCGCGGGCCAGCGGGTGCTTGCTGGCTACCGCCATGGCTGCGGCAAAAGCCAGATCATCAATCTTGATATCTGAAAGGTTGTTTAGCTCCGGCCTGCCTTCGGTCAGGGTGCCGGTTTTGTCGAAAATAACGTGATCAACAAGGGCCAACCGTTCCAGCGCGGTGCCAGACTTGAGCAACAACCCGCGGCGCAAAAACCGCCCACTGGCCACCACCTGAACCGCTGGTACCGCCAGCGCCAACGCACACGGACAGGTAATAATCAGCACCGACACCGCCGTCATCAGCGCCTGTTGCCACGGCGCGCCGGCAAAAAGCCACCAGCCAAGAAATGCGACCAACCCAAGGCCATGCACCGCCGGGGCGTAAAGCGCCGAGACCCGATCAGCGATGGCGACGTATCGCGCCCGCCCCTCTTCTGCTGCTTCCATCAGGCGGATGATTTCCGCCAGCAGTGTGTCCTCGCCCACCGCCGTGACGCGCACCGTTAGCGGGCTGGTCAGGTTCAGTGTGCCGGCAAAGACCGGCTTTCCCGGCTCAGCCAATGCGGGCACGCTTTCGCCGTTGATCAACTGGGTATCGATATCACTGAGGCCTTCTTCCACCGTGCCGTCTACGGCGATGCGTTCTCCGGCACTGACCAGGACGCGCGCGCCGGACGCAACCTGCGTCGGCGGAATCACCCGTCGGGTACCGTCATCTTCCAGCACCGTAACGGCGGTTGCCGCTAGCGCCAGCAAATGCTCGCCCATCGACCGCGCCCGGCCACGGGCCCGGCTATCGAGGTATCGTCCCACCAACAGGAAGAACAACAGCGTAACGGCGGAATCAAAATAAACGTGCGGGCCGGAACGCATCAGTTCAAAGAGGCTCATGCCCGCAGCCAGCAACACCGCCAGCGATATGGGCACATCCATGTTGGTGCGTCGGGCCCTGAGCGCGGTGATGGCAGAGCGGTAAAACGGCACACCGGCATAGGCGATGGCGGGAAGCGCAATCAGCGCCGAGAGCCAATGCATCAAGTCGCGGGTTGCCGGGCCCATGTCCTGAAAATAACCGGCCCAAACCGAAACCGAAAACAACATGACGTTACCTGCCGCAAACCCGGCGACCGCCATACTGAGTAGAAGCTTTTTTTCATGGGCCCGCGTTTCCGCACCCAACACCACCGGGTCAAAGGGCGCGGCCTTGTAGCCGAGGTTGCCGATCAGGGCAACCAGCTCATCCACGCTGGCTTCTTCGGGGCGCCATTTCAGAACCAGTCGGCGCGTGGTCATGTTAATGCGCGCCTGGATGACGCCATTCTGGCGCGCCAAGACGCTTTCGATCAACCACACGCAAGCCGCACATTGCATGCCCTCAATCATCAGGTGCACGGTGGCGGTGGTGTCCGGTTCGATTTTGACATAGGAAGCAAAGTCGAAAATAGCTTCGCTTTCTTCCGGGCGCATGGGGCGGATGTTGGGGTCGATACAGCGGCGCTGGTAATAACTTTCCAGCCCCATCCCCCGCACCAGCCCGTAAGCCGCCCGACAACCGGCGCAACAAAACTCCTGCCCGCCCGCGCTATTATCGGGCACCGGCAAGCCGCAATGAAGGCACTCACTCATCAGGGAACCTGGATGCGCCGCCTCAGGCGATAGCTATCTTCACCCCGGGTGGCACTAAGGCGGACTTCCCACAAGCCCGGCAGGGGAAACTCCGGGTTGGCCCGGTAGTGGCCGGGTGCTGCTGAAACGAGGATAATTTCGCGGTCAATGTCGTCACGCGACGGGCGGTAAAGCAAAGCGGTAACAGCAAGACCCTCAATCGGGATTCCGTAACTATCCTTGAACACAGCGCTCAAGTTGCCGTCATTTAAATTGATATCGGCTGACCACCCTAAGGTCGCCTGGCGCTGTTGGCGGTCAATCGTTTCATTATAGGCAATGCCCTTGGTGTAATGATCCTCGGTTTCCAGTCCAGCCCAGGTGCTGACGGCGAAATACGCCATGATACCATTAACGACGATGACGATGCCCATACCGCCCACGAACAGCCACGGATACCACCAGCCGGGGGGGCGCTTATTGACGCTTGCCATGTTCATCACCTGTTATTTATCCCCATCATTTCTCTGGGCCATAGAATACTGTTTTCTGGTCTATTTCCACACCCGTTTGAAGATTAAGCAACTTAAACGCCAGCTCGCTGGATTTGGCGTTCAGCTTACTGTTTTCCATGCGCACAAACACCCGGAAGGAGCCGATGCTATCGGCGGGCACGCCAAGGGTTGCCTCGCGGGCGCCATCGCTTTCGATGATACCAATCACGGTCAACGTGGCGCCAACCGGGCGGTCGACCCGCAGGGTATAGGTATGGGCCACCGGTTCCATATTAAGAATCTTGAAGGTATAGCCGTTGCGGATATCACCACTTGAAAGCGTGACGTACAGGGGGGCGCGGTCGCGCTGAATGTTAATTTCAATGCGATCACGGGTGAGCAACGTAAAGACCATTATTGCGGAAACCGAAATCAGGATGGCCATGTAGGTCAACACCCGGGGGCGGAGAAAACGCCACCTTTGGGGTTTCCCTTCGGCGCGGGCTATCTGGTTGGATATGGAATCATAGGCGATCAGGTTTTTTGGCCGACCAAGCTTGGTCATAATGGAATTGCAGGCATCAATACAAAGCGCGCAACCAACGCAGGTAAACTGCTGGCCAAGGCGAATGTCGGTGCCCGTGGGACAGACATTGACGCACAGGCCACAATCAACGCAATCGCCCTTCGCCTGATCCGCAGTTTCTTTTTCCAGCTTGCCGCGCGGCTCACCGCGCCATTCTTCATAGGTAACCAGCAGTGAATCTTCGTCAAACATGGAGCCCTGAAAACGCGGCCACGGACACATGTAAATGCACACCTGTTCGCGTGCCCAGCCCGCCAACAGATAGGTGGTGCCGGCAAACAGCGCCACAAAACCGTAAAGTGTGCTTGAGGCGGCGCCGGTAAATATTTCCTGTGCGGCGCTCGGCGCGTCGACGAAGTAAAAAACCCATACCCCGCCGGTCAACAGGGAAACAATAATCCAGAGTATATGCTTGGTGATTTTCCGCGTCGCCTTGGATAGCGTCAACGGCCCCTGATCAAGCCTGATGCGTTTGTTGCGGTCGCCCTCGACCCAGCGCTCAACCAATAAAAACAAGTCGGTCCAGACCGTTTGCGGGCAGGTAAACCCGCACCACACCCGGCCCGCCAGCGCCGTCGCCATGAACAGCCCGACGGCACCCAAAATCAAAATGCCGGTCAGGTAATAGACTTCCTGCGCCCAAATCTCGATGTTGAAAAAATATCCCCTGCTCGCTGCCATATCGAGCAACACCGCCTGGTCGGGCACACCCGGCCCGCGGTCCCAGCGCAGCCACGGCACAATATAATACAGCCCCAGCAACAGCCCCAGCACCGCCCATTTCAGGCGGCGAAAGGTGCCCGCAATGCGCTGCGGGTAGACCTTAAGGTGCTTTGAGTAAAGCGAGGTGTTGACCTGCTGATTTTTGTCGGGCTCGGTGTTCATTCAACTTGCCTTTAGCACATGGCGGCGATGATAACGGGTAAAAGTGACGCTTTCGAAAAAAAGGCGGCACCGGAAAACCATACCGGATGCCGCCCCCTTTAATTATTCAAGCGAGTGCGGTTACTGACCGCCGCCCAGCGAGTGCACATAAACGCTGACCTGCTTGATTGAGATATCGTCAAGTCGCCCGGTCCAAGCCGGCATCATGCCGTGCTTCGGTGCCTTAATCTGTGCGCTAACGGCCTGCTTGGTGCCGCCGTAAAGCCAAATGCCGTCGCTCAGGCGCGGTGCGCCCATGTCCTGTATGCCCTCGCCGGTATCACCGTGACAGCTCGAACATTCGCCGGCAAACACCCCAGCGCCACGACCGGCCGCTGCCGGGTCCGTTCCCTGGCCAGAAAGCGACAATACGTATTCCGCCACGTCGGCGATTTGTGCATTCTCAAGGATTTTGTCGGTACCGAAGTTCGGCATTTCACCCAAGCGCGCATCGTCATGGGTGGAACGGATGCCATACTTAATGGTGGTGTATATATCGCCCGCAGTGCCGCCCCATATCCAATCGTCATCGGCCAATACCGGGTAGATGCCAATGCCGGAACCGGATGCACCATGACACGGTGCACAATTCTCGGCGAAGATCGACCGACCGCCAGCCATGGCGTAATTTAGCAGTTCGGAATCCTTGGTGATTTCATCCACCGAAAGGGCGGCAAACTTATCCGTCCAAACGGTGCGCGATTGATCGCGTGCTTCAAGTTCCTTTGTTAGTTCAGCTCGCGATGAATAGCCGATTACACCTTCGGTGTAGCCGCTAAGCGTCGGCCATGCCGGGTAAACGACCCAATAGCCGACTGCCCACGCGATGCAGGCATAGAATGTGTAAAGCCACCAGCGCGGCAAGGGCGTATTGAGCTCCTTGATGCCGTCCCATTCGTGACCCGTCGTTTCGCGACCGCTGACCGGGTCTTTTTCATTTTTCGCCATGGGTCAGCCCTCCGTTATCGTCATCCTTAAAAATCATTTTGGCGTCTTCTTCGAAGCGCTGCTTGTTCTTTGGCCGAAAGGCCCAGAACACGATGGCGACGAAAAGAATCATCAGCCACACCACCCAGCCCGATTTGGCCATCTCTGAAAGGGTTGTCAGGTCCATCGCCGCCTCCTATCGCTCTAGCGCTTTGGCATCGACACTGGAGAAATCAACCAGCGTGCCAAGCATTTGCAGATAAGCAACCAGGGCATCCATTTCAGTCAACCGTTTCGGGTCGCCGTCAAAATCACCCAGCGGTACCTTGGCATAGCGGCTTTGCAGGCCTTCAACGTCACCGTCGCCGTCCTCGCCCTTGGCCTGGGCATTCAGGTCCCAGCTGGCCTTGGCGATTTGTTCGTCGGTGTAAGGCACGCCGACAATGCGCAGCGTTTTCAGGTGTTCGTCCGCATCATCAAAGTTAAGCAGTTGCTTCGCCAGAAAAGGATAACCGGGCATGATCGATTCCGGCACCACAGCGCGCGGGTTGATCATGTGTTCGGTGTGCCATTCATTGGAATACTTGCCGCCAACGCGCGCCAGGTCGGGCCCGGTGCGTTTGGAGCCCCATTGGAAGGGGTGGTCGTACATGCTTTCCGCTGCCAGAGAATAATGACCATAGCGTTCCGCTTCGTCGCGGAAGGGGCGGATCATCTGGCTGTGGCACAAGTAGCAACCTTCACGAATATAAATGTTGCGCCCAGCCAGTTCCAGCGGGGTATAGGGGCGCATGCCATCCACCTTTTCGATGGTGTTTTCGATGGTATACAGCGGCACGATTTGCACCAGCCCACCAATTGACACCGTCACCAAGATGGCGATGGCCAGGAGGATGGCGTTCCGTTCCAGAAGTGATTGCATGGTTCGGCTCCCTTCCTTCAATTGCCAGCGCCGGACGCGGATGGCGCCAGGGCTATGGGTGCTTCGTCGCGGGTCTTGCCCTTGGCGGTCATCCACAGGTTATAGACCATGATCAGTGCGCCAATCAGGAACAGCACACCGCCAACGGCGCGGATAACATAGTATGGATGCATGGCTTCCACGGTTTCAATAAACGAGTATTGCAGGAAGCCAAGCGCATCATATGACCGCCACATCAGGCCCTGCATGATGCCGGAAATCCACATGGCGGTGATGTAAAGCAAGATACCCATGGTCGCGAACCAGAAATGCAGGTTGACCAGACGCAGGGAATAAAGGCGCTCGCGGTTCCACAGTTTTGGCACCAGGAAGTAGAGCGCGCCGAAGCTGACCAGTGCGTTCCAACCGAGTGCGCCCGAATGAACGTGGCCGATGGTCCAGTCGGTGTAATGGCTGAGCGAGTTGACCGCCTTGATGGACATCATCGGCCCTTCAAACGTGCTCATGCCGTAAAAACCGACCGAGGTAACCAGGAAGCGCAACACCGGGTCGGTGCGCAGCTTATCCCAGGCGCCAGCCAGCGTCATGATGCCGTTGATCATGCCGCCCCACGACGGCATCCACAGCATAATTGAAAACGTCATGCCCAGGGTCTGTGCCCAGTCTGGCAGCGCCGTATAATGCAGGTGATGCGGCCCGGCCCAGATATATAGAAACGTGATGGCCCAAAAATGAATCACCGACAGGCGATAGGAATAAACCGGGCGATCGGCCTGCTTGGGGATGAAGTAATACATCATGCCAAGGAAACCGGCGGTCAGGAAAAAGCCCACCGCGTTATGGCCATACCACCATTGGGTCATGGCATCGCGCACCCCTGCCCAGGCGGTATAACTTTTGGCGCCGGTCCATGAAACCGGAACGGCCACGTTGTTACCCAAATGAAGCAAAGCAACGGTAATGATAAAGGCGAGGAAGAACCAGTTGGCGACATATATATGTGATTCCCGGCGCGTCATCAGCGTGCCGGCAAAAATCACCAGATAAAGCACCCATACCACCGTCAGCCATATATCGGCGTACCATTCAGGTTCGGCGTATTCCTTGCTCTGGGTCACGCCCAGCACATATCCAAGCGCCGCCATGACGATGAATATCTGGTAACCCCAGAACACAATATTGGCTAACGTCGCCCCGCCGAACAAGGTTACGCGGCTGGTGCGTTGCACAATATAAAGGGAAGACCCGATCAGGATGTTGCCACCGAAGGCGAAGATCACCGCCGAGGTGTGAACGGGGCGCAAGCGCCCGAAGCTGGTCCATTCCAGGTCGAGGTTAAGCGCCGGGTAGGCCAGCTGGAAGGCAATCAATATGCCGACGGAAAAACCGACGATGCCCCAAAAAGTCGCCGCGATGACAAACTTGCGCACAACCGCCTCATTATAGACTGGCGCCGCGATTGCTTGATTCATAGGTGGTCTCCCTCGGTAGAACGGATGCTTCCCATTGAGTTGGGAATTATGACGAAAAATATACAGTATTATATAGTCAAATTACACAAGCAGCATATTAGTATTTTCTGATATCCTTCCCTACACTTGTACCGGGTGCTACCGGCGTTGGGTTTGACTCCGGTCAAGCAGGCGGGCAAAAGCCATCTATTCACGCTGACAACAGGATCGATCCTAAATGGAATCAACCCCGGCATTAACCCACCTGCTGGCCGCCGGTCTCGCCACCTGCCAAACGGTGGCAACCGACAACGCCACCACGCTTATCAGCCTGTTCCTGGCCGGGCTGGCCGGCAGCGCCACCCATTGCATCGGCATGTGTGGGCCGTTCGTGCTGTCGCAGGTCGCCGTCCGGCTTGAGGGCGTGCCGGCGTCTAAAATGCGCGAATTTCATCGCCTCACGGGCGCCGCACTGGCGCCTTACCATCTGGGAAGGCTGAGTACCTATATAGCGCTGGGTGGCGTGGCCGCGCTGTTAACCGGCGGGCTGTTTGACCTGATGAACCTGGGCTGGGTTGCCGCCATGTTGCTGGTGGTTGCGGCCCTGTTTTTTGCCGGCTACGCCTTGCAGCGCCTCGGCATTGCCCTGCCCCGCATTTTCGGTGACGCCCGCCAAGACGAAGGCCCGGTTGCCCGGCGCCTGAATGCTGTGGCACGGCCCCTGTTCGCGCGGCCCACCGGCTGGCGCGGTTACATGCTGGGCGTGCTGTTGGGCTTCTTGCCCTGCGGTTTGCTATACGGTGCGCTGGCCGCCGCCTCGGCCACCGGTGATGTGCTGGCCGGCATTTTTGCCATGGCGGCGTTCGGCCTCGGCACCATCCCGGCACTTCTTGGAATCGGGTTTGCCGGTCACCTGGCAGCCGGTCGCTGGCAACAGGCAGTGCGCTTGATGGCGCCCGTTTTATTGCTGATCAATGCCGGGGTGCTGTTGTTCATGGCGTGGCGGCTGGTTTAGTGATTATCATCAGTTCCGACTTTGAAACCGCACACGGGCTCTTCGGCTACTTGTCATTCCATGGTTTGGTGACAGAATCAGCTCCGTAGAGACGATTAGCCTAATGGGGACCAGATGGGGCCCTGGAGACCGTCTCTGCCTGAACAGGATGCCCCCAAAAGCCCCGGAAGAGTGGGGTTTGGGGGTTAAGATTGTTTGGTCGTGATTTAGCGAGTGTAGGGCGACCCATAAGGTGTCAATTTTCGAGTCAAAAAAGCGCTGAATTCTGTCAGGCGCATCAGCATAAAGTGCCAACGAAATACAGCATAAGCTGTCAATTCCGGGATTTTATGCAGCATAAGGTGTCAATTTTCCTCAATAAAAATACCAAAGGCGTAACCTTTTTTCTCTACGCCTTCACGCTCGTAAAAACGATGGGCGTCTGTACGGTTAAGGGAACTGCAAAGCCTTAGCTGTTTGCAGCCAGCCTTCGCTGCTTCTTCCTTCGCAAAATCGAGAAGGGCCTTTCCTATTCCACTGCCCCGAACCTCTTCATCAATAACCAAATCATCGATATATAACTGACGGCCCCATGCCAGATCGTTGGTTATACGAAATCCCAATGCCCCCAAAATCCTGCCGTCTTCACGAGCGGTATACAGCCGATAACCGCTTATCTGGGCTTCAGTTACTCTTTGTTCAAACTCGCTTTGGTCTATGGTGGAACGTAGCTGGCTCATCACTGGCCATACTTTGGCAATGTCTGGCTTGGTTTTATTTTCAATAATATCCATGGCTTCACGGTACCCTAAAACAAGTCACTGAACGGCTGTTGACACTTTATGCTATATTTCGCCCACTTAAGTGTTTGGTTTTATTGAGGTGGTGTTGGCAGCTTATGAGTCGCCTTACAATACAGAAAAAATGGTGGGCCCGGCAGGACTCGAACCTGCGACCAGACCGTTATGAGCGGCCGGCTCTAACCAGCTGAGCTACAGGCCCACCGTGGACGGGTGCTTACGCCCCGCCCTATATAGTTAAACAAAAAGGCCGGAGTTTTGCACCCCGGCCTTTCTTTTTTTGCCTCAGTAATCGAGGAAACTTCTTAACTTGCGCGATCGGCTCGGGTGCTTGAGCTTGCGCAAGGCTTTGGCTTCAATCTGACGTATTCGTTCTCGCGTAACGCTGAATTGCTGGCCGACTTCCTCCAGCGTGTGGTCGGTGTTCATGCCAATGCCAAAGCGCATCCGCAAAACACGTTCTTCACGCGGTGTCAGCGAAGCCAGCACACGGGTTGTGGTTTCGCGGAGGTTGCCGTGAATGGCGGCATCCAGCGGCTGAACGGCGTTTTTGTCTTCAATGAAATCGCCGAGGTGTGAATCTTCCTCATCACCAATGGGCGTTTCCAGGGAAATCGGCTCCTTGGCAATTTTCAAAACCTTGCGCACTTTTTCAAGCGGCATGGAAAGGCGCACGGCCAGTTCTTCCGGTGTCGGCTCACGACCGATTTCATGCAACATCTGGCGGCTTGTGCGCACCAGCTTGTTGATGGTTTCGATCATATGCACCGGAATACGAATGGTGCGCGCCTGATCAGCGATGGAACGCGTAATCGCCTGCCTGATCCACCATGTGGCATAGGTCGAGAACTTGTAACCACGGCGGTATTCAAATTTATCCACCGCCTTCATCAGGCCAATGTTGCCTTCCTGAATAAGGTCGAGGAATTGCAGCCCGCGGTTGGTGTATTTCTTGGCGATGGAAATAACGAGGCGCAAGTTAGCTTCGATCATTTCCTTTTTCGCCTTGGCGGCTTCGCGTTCGCCCTTTTGCACGGTGAAAACAATGCGTTTGAACTCGCCAACCGGCAGTCCGGATTCATTGGACAGGTTGGTAATGGCGCCGCGAATTTCCTTAATCTCATCAACGTGCTTGGTGGTAAACTTTTCCCAGCCCTTGCCGGGAAGTTTTGCAACCTGCGCCAACCAGCGTGGGTCCAGCTCGTGGCCGGTATACGCTTCAAGAAAAGCATCGCGCTTGATGCGGCTCTTGACCGCCAGGCGCAACAGCTTGCCTTCAAGGCCCAGTAATGCACGGTTAAGGCCGTAAAGCTGGTCGACAAGCTGTTCGATGCGCACATTATTAAGGTGCACGCCTTCCATCATCTCGATCAGTTCACGCCGAAGATTGCCATAACGGGTTTCCTGCGCCGGTTTCAACGCACCGCCTTTATGAATTTCCTCAAGGCGCTTTTCCTGAAGCTTGTGCAGCTTCTTGTAAGTTTTGGCGATTTCCTCAAACGTTTTTACCACAACTGGGGTGAGCTGGGCCTCCATGGCGGCCAGCGACAGGCTGACTTCGGCCTCGTCATCATCGTCGTCGTCGCGCTTTTGTTCGCCTTCTTTTGTCTCGCCATCGGCGGCGGGTTTCGTTTCGTCCTTGGTTTCCGGTTTGGCCACGGCCGGAACAGCGGGAATACCCGGCGCACCAGGGGCACCCGGCGTGCCCGGGGTACCCGGCGGAAGCGGAGATGTCGGCGAGCCCGGCGCGCCCGGGGCAACATTGCCCGCTGCGGCGGCGCGGGCGCCGGGGCCACCGCCATAGGTGGCGTCCAAATCGATGATGTCACGCAACAACAGGTTGGCGTCCACCAGGGCGTCATGCCAGATAACAATGGCGCGAATGGTCAGCGGGCTTTCGCAGATGCCGCCGATCATCATTTCACGCCCGGCTTCAATGCGTTTGGCGATGGCGATTTCACCCTCGCGTGACAGCAGCTCAACGGAGCCCATTTCACGAAGGTACATACGCACCGGATCATCGGTGCGCCCGACATCGCTTTCCGAAACGTTGCCGGTGGCGGATTCTTTTTCTTCCTCGTCACCCTTGCTTTCGGCGTCCTCGGCTTCGTCAGTTTCAATGACGTTGATGCCCATTTCCGAAAGCTGGCTCATGGTGTCTTCAATTTGTTCGGAAGACACCTGGTCCTGCGGCAGGGCGGTGTTCAATTCGTCATAGGTGACGTAACCGCGTTCCTTGCCGAGCTTGATCATTTTCTTGACGTTGGCGCCAAGCTTGTCGAGCAGCGGGTCTTCGCCGCGCTCTTCCGCGGTGCCCTTTTCGGCCTTGTTCTTACTTTTGGCCTTTATTTTTACCTTGAAGCGGGCGGAAACATCTTCCTTAGCCTTAGCCTTAGCCTTAGCCTTAGCCTTCGACTTGCCCACGACCTTAGACGCGGCTTTCTTGGCCGGGGTTTTTACCTTGGGCTTAGCCTTGGGCTTAGCGGCGGGCTTTGCTTTTGCTTTGGGCTTGGCTTTTACCTTGGCCTTGGGCTTGGGCTTGGGTTTTGCCTTCGGTTTGGCCTTGGCTTTTACCTTGGGCTTGGCCTTTGCCTTTGCCTTGGGTTTTGCCTTTACCTTGGGCTTAGGCTTTGCCTTTGTCTTTGTCTTTGTCTTGGTTTTCTTCGTTGCCATGTGTCGTGTTCGACCTTTTCCAAATCGCTTCGCGGCCCGTATACCCGAGGCGCAGTCCGCCCCGCAGTTCACCCTTGGGTTCGCCGGGCAGGCGCAATCCATTCCAATCCCGCAACCGACTCCACAGAGTCAGTCCGGGTGTTTACTTGGCGTTTTTAGGTACTGCATCGAGTTCCTGGACTGTCAGAACACGAAGTCGCTCGGTGGCTTCCGGCGACATTTCCGCAGCTAAGCGCTGCTGAGCTTCCAGGATTTCGGCTTGCAGATCCGATTGCCGATATAGCGCGTAAGTTTCTTCCCAACCTTCCAGTGCCGTCCCGCTTTTAGCTTCAGGACGGGCAAAAAACGCGTTCTGGAAACCCTTGGAGCTTAATAATTTATCCAAGATTTCCCCAAACCCGCTGTGCCTGAGATGGCGTTGAACCCCCTCGGTGTCAATGCCCGGTTCCCCGGCCAGTGTCTTTAAGGCTTCCTGACGAAGGTTGTCAAGTTCGGAGCCCGAAAAGGCCAAAGTTCCAAAGCGTTCACAGAGCTGGTCAAACAGCTCTGGATGGCAAATCAGGGTGGCGAGCAAGATCTCCTCGCGCACGGTGCGGGTCTCAATCGGCGCCCGCGCCAGCATCTGGCGGCTCTGTCCGGGGGCAAAAACGGCTCGTTTCTGGGCAAATTTACCCCCAGTGCCATATCGGCCATAGGCGCCACCACGGCCCTGCTGGCCATAGGCGCCACCGGATGAATAAGGCTGGCGGGGGCCGCGGGCCTCGCCGCGCCCGGCCCAGATGCGTTCCTTGAAATTACTGAGAAAATGGCTGCGCACCGTGGGGTCGTCAATCCGCCGGGCGTGGTCTTCCAGGCGCTTTTGCAGGGCGGCCAGGCCCTCAGGTGTGTTGATGGCCCCGGCGGTGGATTCCAGATGCCACAGCACCTCTGAAAGGGGCCGCGCACTTTCCAGCAGGCCCTTAAAGGCGGCAGGGCCACGGGTGCGCACCAGGCTGTCGGGGTCTTCACCCTCGGTCACGGTGGCAAAGCGCAGGCCGACACCCGGCGTCAGCAACGGCAAAACCCGTTCCGCCGCTCGCGCCATGGCGCGCCGGCCGGCGTTATCGCCGTCAAAGCACAGCACCGGCTCGGGCACCACTTTCCACAGCACCCGGATCTGGTCTTCGGTCAGCGCCGTGCCCAATGGTGCCACGGCACCGGTAAAGCCAGCCTGGTGCAAAACAATGACATCCATATAGCCCTCAACCACCACAAGGGGGCTGCCGGCGCGTGCGCCCACCTGCGCCTTGTCCAGCGCATAGAGCATGCCGCCCTTGTGAAACAGGTCGGTTTCCGGCGAATTCAAATATTTCGGCTCGCCGTCACCCATTATCCTGCCACCGAAGGCCACCACCCGGCCCCGGCGGTCTGAAATGGGAAACATCACCCGACCGCGGAAACGATCGTAGGATGAGCCGTCATCACGCTTGATGATAAGCCCGGTATCAATGAGCTGCTGCTCGCTGAGGCCCTCGCCCAGCAGCGCCTTCTTCAGGTTGTCGCGCCCTTCCGGGGCAAAGCCCAGCCGAAAGGCTCCGAGCGTGTCATCGGCAAGGCCGCGGTCGCGCAGGTACGAAAGGGCGTCCGTCCCGGCCGGACTTTTGAGGTTGGTTTCGAAAAAGCGGGCCGCCGCCTCGGTCACGTCATACAGCGTTTTGCGCCGTTCATCACGCGCCCGGGCCTCGGGCGTTTCCTCAGGGATCGCCATGCCGCTTTCGCCGGCCAGCTTGCCGACGGCCTCGCGAAAATTAAGGCCCTCGGTCTCCATCACGAAGTCGAACGCCGAGCCATGGGCCCCGCAGCCGAAGCAATGGTAAAAGCCCTTTTCCTCGTTGACCGTGAAGCTTGGCGTTTTTTCCTTATGAAAGGGGCACAGGCCGTGGTGCTCGCGGCCCTTCTTGACCAGCCGCACGCGTCGGCCCACCACATCGGCCAGGCCGATGCGGTTTCTCAGTTCATCGAGGAATCCCGAAGGACTGGCCATTATTTTAAAGTGTTCCCACACGCTCGCCGCCACCAACGCGGCGGGCGAATCGAATTTTCAGCCCCCATCATGCCACCCGCAGGCAGTCCAGAAAATCAGGAGTTATTAAAAAGGATTCAGCGGCTTATCCACAGGCAGCCTAGCAGCCTGAATGCCCTGCTCAAGCGCCGGAAAGCTGGTCTTTCACGGCGGCAGAGGCCTTGGAAAAATCCATGGAGCCGGCGTGACGTTCCTTCAGTGCCGCCATGACGCGGCCCATGTCCTTCATCGATTCGGCTTCCATCTCACGCACCACGGCGCTGATTTCGGCGGCCATGGTGTCGTCGTCCATCTGTTCGGGCAGGAACTGCTCGATAACGTCGATTTCGCTGGCCTCGCGCTCGGCCAGTTCGGGGCGGTTGCCCTTTTCGTACATTTCAATGCTTTCACGGCGCTGCTTGATCATGGATTGCAGCATGGAAAGAATTTCATCTTCGCCAATGCCATCCATGTTGCCCTTGGAGCGAGCCGCGATGTCGCGATCCTTGAGCGCCGCCTGAATCAACCGGATGGCCGAAGTGGCGATTTCTTCCTTGGCTTTCATGGATGTCTTGAGCGCATCCGTCAGCTTGTCGCGGAGCATAGGGCTTTCCTCATTGAGCGATATTGAATGGTTGTTGATTTTTTTACTTAATTTTCCGTGGGCGATTCGGCCAACAGCGGAAACGCGGAGCATAACCAAAATGGCGCCGGATGGCAACGGACAAACATAAAATAAGGCATTGAAAGTAAACGCCTATTTTATTGCCCGCCAAACATTTCAGGTCTTGACGATGGCGCAACTATCCCTTAAACCCTCTCAAGCCCAAGCCGAGGCGCACTTACATTCAGGGACATCCGCTGATGGCCGATGCACACAAAGAAACCGCCCCTTCCGCTGAAGGGGCGATTCTTTTTGCGTCATCGCAAGCCGGGGAATCGACAAGGCCCGCAGGGTGCAACGCCGCCATCGTGCTGGAAACCGGCGAAGTGTTCTGGGGCCGGGGCGCGGGTGTGGAAGGCGTGGCCATCGGCGAGGTCTGTTTCAACACCGGCCTGACCGGCTATCAGGAAACCCTGTCCGACCCGTCCTACGCCGGGCAAATCATCACCTTCACCTTCCCGCACATCGGCAACGTCGGCACCAACCCCGAAGACATTGAAACCGACACGCCCGCCGTGCGCGGCTGTGTGCTACGGGCCGACATTACCGAGCCGGCCAGCTGGCGCGCTGGTGAGCATCTGAACGCGTGGCTTAAAGCGCACAATCTGGTGGCCATTTCCGGCGTCGATACGCGCCGCCTCACCCGCCGCATCCGCGACGGCGGCGCACCCAATGGCGCCATTTTGCACATGCCAATAGAAGAAGCCGCCACCATTGACCCCGCAGCCCTGCGCCTGATGGCCAAGGACTGGCCGAGCCTTGAAGGGCAGGACCTGGCCAAGACCGTGTCGTGCACGGCACCTTACGAATGGGATCAAAGCGTATGGGCGCTGGGCGAAGGCTACGGCACCCAAAAAAACCCACGCCATCATGTTGTCGCCGTCGACTTCGGCGCCAAGCAAAACATTTTGCGCAATCTGGCCCATGCCGGTTGCAAGGTTACCGTGGTGCCGGGCAACTGGACGGCGGAAAAAATCCTCGCGCTCAAACCGGACGGTGTGTTCCTTTCCAACGGCCCCGGCGACCCGGCGGCGACGGGTGAATATGCCGTGCCAATGATCAACGCCATTTTGGAAAGCGGCACGCCGCTGTTCGGGATTTGCTTGGGCCATCAGATTCTCTGTCTGGCTGTGGGTGCCAAGACGACCAAAATGCACATGGGCCATCGCGGTGCCAACCACCCGGTGCAGGACAACACCACCGGGCACGTGGAAATCACCAGCCAGAACCACGGCTTTGTGGTCGAGCGCGAAAGCCTGCCCAAGGGCATTACCGAAACCCACACGTCGCTGTTTGACGGTAGTCTTGAGGGCATCCGTGTTGACGGCAAGCCGGCGTTCAGTGTGCAGCACCATCCCGAAGCCTCACCGGGGCCGGAAGATTCACATTACCTGTTTGAGCGCTTCGTCAAGCTGATGGAAAGCAACACCTGATGCCCAAAAGAACCGACATCAAAAGTATCCTCATCGTCGGCGCCGGGCCGATTGTTATCGGCCAGGCGTGCGAGTTCGATTATTCCGGCGCCCAGGCGTGCAAGGCGCTGAAGGAAGAGGGCTACCGCGTTATTCTGGTCAACTCCAACCCGGCGACCATCATGACCGACCCCAACATGGCCGACGCCACCTATGTGGAGCCGATCACGCCCGAGTTCCTCGAGATGGTCATCGCCAAGGAAAAACCCGACGCCGTGTTGCCGACCATGGGCGGGCAGACGGCGCTCAACGCCGCCATGGCGCTGGCCGAAAACGGCGCGCTGGAACGCCACAACGTCGAGTTGATTGGTGCCAACGCCGAAAGCATCGCCAAGGCCGAAGACCGCCAGTTGTTCCGCGACGCCATGGACAAAATCGGCCTGAACACACCCGACAGCGCCGTGGTCAAGAACATGGACGAAGCCTTGGCGGCGATGAAGGAAATTGGCCTGCCGATGATTATCCGCCCGTCGTTCACCATGGGCGGCATTGGCGGCGGCGTGGCGTTCACGGAAGAAGAGTTTAAAAACATTGTCACCGGCGGGCTGCACGCCAGCCCGGTTACCGAGGTGCTGGTCGAGCAAAGCGTGCTCGGCTGGAAGGAATACGAGATGGAGGTTGTGCGCGACAAGGCGGACAACTGCATCATCATTTGTTCCATCGAAAACGTCGACCCCATGGGCGTGCACACCGGCGATTCCATCACCGTTGCCCCGGCGCTGACATTGACCGACAAGGAATACCAGATCATGCGCAACGCCTCGCTGGCGGTGCTGCGCGAAATTGGTGTGGATACCGGCGGTTCCAACGTGCAGTTCGCGGTCAACCCGGAAAACGGCGAGCTGATTGTCATTGAAATGAACCCGCGGGTTTCGCGCAGTTCTGCACTGGCTTCCAAGGCGACGGGTTTTCCCATCGCCAAGGTGGCGGCCAAGCTGGCGGTGGGCTACACCTTGGATGAATTGCGCAATGAAATTACCGGCGGCATCACACCCGCCAGTTTCGAGCCGACCATTGATTACGTGGTCACGAAAATTCCGCGGTTCACGTTTGAGAAGTTCCCCGGTGCTGACCCCGTTTTGACCACGGCCATGAAGTCCGTCGGTGAAGCCATGGCCATTGGCCGCACCTTTCAGGAATCGTTGCAAAAGGGCCTGCGTTCCATGGAGACCGACCTGACGGGCCTCAACGACATGGAAATTGAAGGTGTTGACCCCGCTAACCCCGACAAGGCGGTCATCATGAAAGCGCTGGAGCGTTCCGGCCCCGACCGCCTGTTGATGATTGCCCAAGCCTTCCGCTTTGGCCTGATGGTCAATGAGATCAACGCAGCGTGTCATTACGAACCGTGGTTCCTGCGCCAGATCGAGCACATCGTCGCCGTTGAGACCGATGTCATTGAACAGGGAATCCCGAAAAATGCGGTGGACTTGCTGAAGCTGAAGAAAATGGGTTTTTCCGATGCCCGCCTCGCCGAACTGGCGAACATGGAAGAAGCGGACGTCAAGCGCCTGCGCGATACTTTGAATGTTCATCCGGTTTACAAGCGGGTTGATACCTGCGCCGCCGAGTTCCCGTCCAAGACGCCGTATATGTATTCGGCTTATGAAGGCGACGGCATTCAGCCTGCCGAATGCGAAGCCGATATTTCGGATCGTAAAAAGGTGGTTATCCTTGGCGGCGGGCCGAACCGCATTGGTCAGGGTATCGAGTTTGATTACTGCTGCGTGCACGCCGCCTATGCGCTGAAGGATACGGGTTATGAGACCATCATGGTCAACTGCAACCCGGAAACCGTTTCCACCGATTATGACACCTCCGACCGGCTGTATTTCGAACCCCTGACCGGCGAGGACGTTATTGAGTTGCTGATGCGCGAACAGGCACGTGGCGAATTGCTGGGCTGCATTGTGCAGTTTGGCGGCCAGACGCCGTTAAAGCTGGCCCACGACCTTGAGCGTGCCGGTATTCCCATACTCGGCACCTCGCCGGACGCCATCGACCTGGCGGAAGACCGCGAACGCTTTCAGGTTTTGTTGCAGGACTTGAAATTGTTGCAACCGGCCAACGGTATTGCGCGCTCATTAGAGGAAGCCGAAGCCGTGGCCAAAAAAATCGGCTACCCGCTGGTGGTGCGGCCTTCGTATGTATTGGGTGGGCGGGCCATGGAAATTGTCCATGACCTGCAATCACTACAACGTTACATGACCACGGCAGTCAAGGTTTCGGGTAAAAGCCCGGTGTTGCTGGACAGCTACCTGCAGGGCGCCGTCGAGGTGGACGTGGACGCGCTGGCCGACAGCGACGGCGATGTTTATATCGCCGGTATCATGCAACACATCGAAGAAGCGGGCATTCATTCCGGTGACAGCGCGTGTTCGCTGCCGCCCTATTCACTGGCAGAGGAAACCATTGCCGAGATCAACCGCCAGTCGGTTGCGCTGGCCAAGGCGTTGAAGGTTGTCGGCCTGATGAACGTGCAGTTCGCGGTGCAGAACGGCACGGTGTTCATCCTTGAGGTCAACCCGCGGGCTTCGCGTACGGTGCCGTTTGTCGCCAAGGCAACGGGCCTGCCCATTGCCAAGATTGCGGCGCGCATTATGGCGGGCGAAAAGATCAAGGACTTCAAGCTGGAAACCGTGGAGAAAATGAAACACGTTGCGGTGAAGGAAGCGGTGTTCCCGTTTGCGCGTTTTCCCGGCGTCGATATCATTCTCGGCCCGGAAATGAAATCCACCGGCGAAGTCATGGGGCTGGATACCAATTTTGAAATTGCCTTCGCCAAGGCGCAACTGGGCGCCGGTGTTCGCCTGCCTTATGAAGGCACGGTCTTTTTATCGGTGCGCAATTCCGACAAGGCGGCCATAACCCCGGTTGCGCAAAAACTGGTGGAACTGGGCTTTGCGCTGGTCGCCACCGGCGGCACCGCCGAGCACCTGGCGGCTGAAGGCATTGCGGTCAGCCAGATCAACAAGGTGGCGGAAGGCAGCCCCCATTGCGTGGATGCCATGGAGGCCGGAGACATCCACCTGGTCATCAACACTACCGAAGGCGCGCAGTCCATTGCCGATAGTTTTTCCATCCGCCGTTCGGCCCTGACCAACGAAGTGCCCCATTACACCACGGTAGCCGGGGCAGACGCCGCCGCCGGGGCCATCCGGGCGCTGAAGGCGGGAACCCTTGAAGTCACCCCCCTGCAGGCGTATCCTGTGTGGGCGATTTAGGATAACCTGAAGCCGTCAAAAGGTTGGGCGCGCCCTCAATAAGCCGGGGTCGCGGCTATTTTTTTGAACTTACCCGAATTGATTCAACGATACGGATAACGAGACCATGGACAAGATTCCCATGACGGCCGGTGGCCTCAAACAACTGGAAGAAGAGCTTTGGGTACTGAAGGACGCAGAGCGTCCGGCGGTCATTCGTGCCATTGCCGAAGCGCGCGAACACGGCGACTTGTCCGAAAACGCCGAATACCACGCCGCGCGCGAACGCCAAAGCTTCATCGAAGGCCGCGTTGCCGAGCTTGAAAGCATCATCAGCCACGCCGATGTTATCGACCCGTCCGCGTTTTCGGGCAACATGGTGCGTTTTGGCGCCACCGTTATGCTGGCCGATGAAGACACGGACGAAGAATCGACCTACCAGATTGTTGGCCAGCATGAAGCCAACATCGAGAAGGGTCTTATGTCCGTTACCTCGCCACTGGGGCGCACGTTGATTGGCAAGGAGTTGGGTGAATCTGTTGAAGTGGTCACACCCGGTGGTTCCAAGGCCTATGAAATTATCAGCGTGGAATACAAGTAAGGAAGGGGAGAAGATGAAATTCTTTCGCACCGCTACCTTTGTTATGCTTATGCTATCCGCCGGCCATGCGGCCGCACAGGAAGCCACCTTTAAAACCGAAAGTATGACACCGGAAACTGCGCTAAAGCTGGCAACGGCAACACTGGAAGCGTGTCGCACTGAGGGCTATCAGGTGGCCGTTTCGGTGGTTGACCGTTCAGGAAATGAGCAAGTCATGCTGCGCGACCGCTTTGCCGGGCCACACACGCCGGAAACAGCCCGGCGCAAGGCGTGGACGGCAGTCAGCTTTCGCACCAACACGACCGCCTTCATGGAAGCCACCAAAGCCGGAATGCCGCAGGCGGGTGTGCGTCACCTGCCGAACGTTGCCGCTGCCGGTGGCGGGATAATGGTGGAAAGCGGGGGCTCGCTGTTGGGGGCCATCGGTGTTTCCGGCGCACCGGGCGGTGACGCCGATGATGTCTGCGCCAACAAAGGCATAGAGGCCATCGAAGACCTGCTGGGGTTTTAGCTTATTCGCTAACGTCGATGGGCACGCCGGGCATCGCCTTGGATGAGCGCACCGATAGTGCCGATTTAACGTGGCTGACGTTATCGGCCGCTGTCAGTTGGGTGGTCAGGAACACCTGATAAGCCTCCCAGTCGGCGGCCACTACCTTGAGCAGGAAATCCGTTTCGCCGGCCAGCATGTGGCATTCGCGCACCTCTGGCCAGCTTGCGGCCAACGCCTCGAAAGCCTCAAGGTCGGTTTCCGCCTGATGGGCGAGGCCGACATGAGCAAACACCGTCACGTTGAAGCCCAGCGCCTTGGGGTCGAGCTCGGCATGGTAGCCGTGGATTAACCCGGCCGCTTCCAGTGCGCGCACCCTTCTCAGGCACGGCGGTGCCGAGATTCCGGCGCGCCTGGCCAGCTCGACGTTGGTTATGCGGCCATCATCCTGCAAATCGCGCAGAATCCGGCGGTCGATGGGGTCCAGCCTGACCCGGCTGTTGGTTGGCTTTTCGGTTAAATTTGGCAAGCTTTCCTCCGTTGCAGAGTAATTATATTACAAAGGGGTTGCTGGCAAGGGCGTGCCACCCACCAGGCCTGCGCACCCCTTGCGCACTGGCCGGGGCCTACTTATCTTGGGCCTAGCCTGAGGGGCACTTTTGCCCCCTGTTTTTTTGAGAAAGTGACCCCTTCCATGCCCGCTACCCACCACAGCAAAGTGCTGATTATCGGTTCCGGCCCCGCCGGATATTCCGCCGCCATTTACGCCGCCCGCGCCAGCCTCGAACCGGTACTGGTGCGCGGCCTGCAACCGGGCGGGCAATTGACCATCACCACCGATGTTGAAAACTACCCCGGCTTTGCCGAGGCCGTGGAAGGCCCGTGGCTGATGGAACAAATGGAAGCACAAGCCCGCAACGTTGGCACCAAAATTATCGACGACATCATCGTCGAGGCCGACCTATCCAAGCGCCCCTTCGTTTGCAAGGGTGACGGCGGCGATACCTATACCGCCGATGTGGTCATCGTCTCTACCGGCGCGTCGGCCAAATGGCTGGGGCTGGAATCCGAGCAAGCATTAATGGGCATGGGCGTTTCTGCCTGTGCCACGTGCGACGGTTTCTTCTATCGTGGCAAAGAGGTCGCCGTGATTGGCGGCGGCAACACGGCGGTCGAGGAAGCCATCTACCTGACCAACCATGCGACCAAGGTCACCCTTATCCACCGCCGCGACGAACTGCGGGCTGAAAAGATTTTGCAGGAACGCGCGTTCAAAAACCCCAAAATCGAAATGTTGTGGGACAGCGTGCCGGAAGAAATTCTCAGTGGGGGCATGCCCCCAGGCGTGACCGGGGTGCGGGTTAATAATGTCAAGAGCGGCGAAACCAGCGACCTAAAGGTGGACGGTGTGTTTATCGCCATTGGCCACCAGCCCAATACCGACCTGTTCAAGGGACAGCTGGACATGGACGCGGAGGGCTATATCGAAACCAAGCCCGGCACCACGCAAACGTCGATCAAGGGTGTGTTTGCCGCCGGTGACGTGCAGGACAAGATTTATCGTCAAGCCGTGACCGCGGCTGGAACCGGCTGCATGGCGGCGCTTGAGTGTGAGCGCCTGCTGGCTGAATCTGAATAGACGACTGAAAAAAGCGAGACCCGATGGACCGCATTCGCGAGCTTGATACCGGTATCCTCGATTGGGATAAGCTGCGCTTTTTTCACGCCGTGGCGGTTGCCGGTAGCTTCACCAAGGCCGGGGAAGCGCTCAACCTTTCGCAATCGGCCGTGTCACGCCAGATCGCAGCGCTGGAGGAAAGCCTTGGCGTTTCCCTGTTTCATCGCCATGCCCGCGGCCTGATCCTGACCGAGCAGGGTGAAATGCTGGCGCACACCACGCGCGAAATGTTCGCCAAGCTATCTTTCACCGCAGCCCAAATACGCGACAGCAAGGAACATGCCTTTGGGCCACTGCGCGTTACCACAACGGTGGCGCTGGGTTCCATCTGGCTGACGCCGCGCATGAAGATATTTCTCGAACGCTATCCCGATATCGACGTTTCGCTGGTGTTGTCCGACGATGAGCTGGACCTTTCCATGCGCCAGGCCGATGTCGCCATTCGTGTGCGCCCGCCGACGCAGCCGGATCTGGTGCAACGCCTGTTGATGAACGTGCAATACCACGTCTATGCAGCGCCGGATTACATCAAACATCATGGCCTGCCGACAACACCCGATGAGCTGGATGACCACCGCCTCATTGTTTACGGCGAAGGTGCCTCGCCGCCGATCAATAACCTCAACTGGCTGCTGGATGTGGGTGAAACCCGCAAGGAAAGGCGCTCGGCGCTACAGGTGAACAACATTTACGGTATCTACCGCGCGGTGCGCAGTGGGCTGGGAATCGGCGCGCTGCCCGATTATATGAGCCACCAGGCGGAAAACCTGGTGCGGGTGCTGCCGGAACTGGAAGGACCCAGTTTCGATACCTATTTCGTCTACCCCGAGGAATTGCGTAATTCCAAGCGAATTGGCGTTTTTCGGGATTTTCTCATCCACCAGATCGAGCAGGATGCCCTGAAAGCCTAACGGGCGATCCTGCGGATTTTATAATGCTTTATTTTCAAAGGGTTATGTTTTAAGCCATGCTCCAGCTATGCATATAGCGCATGGCTGGGCTGTTGAGCTGGCGTTGGTCGGGGCCATTGGGTATCGCTATATTCCCGTTATGGACGTTGCTGTGCAGCGTTCCTGCTTCCGGATCACAGCCCGGAAGCACAGGCTCCCGGTCGCCGCTTTCCTATCCCCCTCCCCCCTCTGGATCTCGGGGACCGGTGGAGCCTCACGTCTCCCAGACGTGAAGCCTCCCTGTTAGACTCGCCGGGCCCTTGCATAAAGGGCCCGGTTTTTTTTGGGTTTTTGGCTATTATTTTCTAACCATCTGAAATAACGCAAAATATGCTTCCAAAGCGCGTGGCTTTTTTTGCTTGCGCTTTATTAGAATATTCTTATATTAGAAACATCCGATGTTCCTTACGGGGCATCGCACCGCCGGGGTCCCTTCTCCCCCCCCTCTCTGAAGGGCTCCGGCGCATTACCCAAGGATTTCATCGTCTCTCCCAGAACGATGAACCTCCCTTTTAGTAAAAAAACTCAGCCGGGCGACCCTCACGGGCCGTCCGGCTTTTTCTTGCCTGTCCACAGGGTGGTTTTGCTCAGGTGCCCGATGAGGCGCCCGCGGCCAGCACCGTTTCGGCCATGCGCCCGGTCAATTCCTGCAGGTGATCAAAGGCAAACGAAAATGTGCCCACGCCCAGGGTCTGTGACCTGAGGTCGATGATCAGGTCGTGCATTTCCGATTGCGGCATGTGGGTGGTAATTTCATCCCAGCCCAACCAGTCCTCCTTCGGCTGGAAACCAAGAATCTTGCCACGCCGGGAACTGATGATGCGTTGGGCATTGGACGTAAAGGCATTGGGCACCGACACAGTGACCTGGCAAATGGGCTCCAGCAAAACCGGCTGACAATCGGGCATGGCTTCGCGCATGGCCCGCATGGCCGCTTTCTTAAATGCCATGTCGGAACTATCAACGCTGTGGAACTGGCCATCCTTAAGCGTCACCGCCACATCGACCACCGGGAACCCCAGCGGCCCGCGGCCCATATATTCCTTCACACCTGATTCGACGGCTGGAATGTATTGCTTGGGAATGGAACCGCCGTGAATCTTGTCGTCAAAAGCAAACCCCTTGCCGCGTGGCTGCGGCCGGATGTCGATAACCACATCGCCAAACTCGCCGTGACCACCGGATTGCTTTTTGTGCCGGGCGTGCTTGCTGCCCGGTTTGGAGATGGTTTCACGGTAAGGCACCTGCGGGCGTCTGGCCTGCACATCCAGCCCATAACGGCCCTGCAGTTTATCCAACGCAATGCGCAGGTGCATTTCACCCTGACCCCATAACACCAGCTGGTTGCCCATCTGGTCGTGCTCAATACGCAGTGACGGGTCTTCATCGGCCAGCTTGGCCAGTGCCGCACTCAGTTTTACGTCGTCGGCGTGGCCTTCTATTTCTATGGCCATGGAGTACAGCGCCGGCAGGGACGCGGGCCACACGGCACCTGTGCCGCTGCCCAATACATCGCCGGTCTGGACATCATCCAGTCGACCCAAGGCCACCACTTCGCCGGCTTCGGCCCTGGCAACCTTGTCGTGATTTTGGCCGAGCAGGGAAAACACACCCGAGACCCGGCCCTGGGCTAATTCTTCGCCATCTTTCAACGTGCCCGACCACACGCGGGCGATAGAAAGTTTTCCCGCGTGCCCGGCATGAAGAGTCTTGAAAGCCTGTGCCAATAGCCCCGCGCCCGCCTTCACGCCGACACGCTTGGCGGTATGGGTAACGTCCGGTACTTCGTGGCGCAGCGCCTTCCACAGACGGGTGATGCCGTGGTCGCACTCGGCGGAACCGAAAAAGACCGGCACGACGGCATCGCTGGCCAGGTCGCGTTTCAGGTTGTCATAGATTTCATCTCGCGAAGGGGCTGTATCCTCGAGCAATTCTTCAAGCAAGGTGTCGTCAAAGTCTGCCAGGGTTTCCAGCATTTCATCGCGCGCGCCCTGTTCACGCGGCGCAATGGTTTCGGGAATTTCGACCAGTTCAGAAGATTTGCCGTCATGCCACTGGAAGGCCCGTTCCGAAACCAGATCCACATGGCCGGTGACCGCTTCGCCGTCGCGAATGGGAATTTCACGCAATACCAGCGGGCGGGCGGAAAAGGCCTGCAGGGTCTCCAGCGTCGCCTTCACACCAGCGCCGGGGTGGTCCATCTTGTTAATGAACACAATGTGCGGGATGTTGTTGTGGTCCAGAAACTTTAAAAGCGGCCCTACCGTGACCGCCTTGTCCAAATCCGCTTCACATACCACCACCGCGGCATCGGCCACCGCCAGGGTGCCCAGGCTTTCCTGCAACAGCTCAATAGAGCCGGGGCAGTCCAGCAACGTCCACTTTTCATCAAGATAGGTCGTGGATGCCACATTCAATTCCGTGGACATCTGGCGTTTTCGTGCTTCCGGTGCGCCATCGCCGACCGATGTGCCGCTGCTAACCATGCCCTTGCGACGCACCGTTCCTGCGGTTTTCAGCAGGCTTTCAAGCAGGGTTGTCTTGCCGGATAAATAAGGCCCGACAAGGGCTGCTACTCGTGGCGTGTTGTTGTGTGTGGTGGTGGATTTTGTCATGCGCGCCTCCGTTCCCTCAAGCGGGGCCGGATAGCGGCAAATTCCAAAGCCACATCCGGCCTTGTCGTTTCGACTTGCCTTAAGGATAACGCGCGACGAGACGGAATCCAAGCGAAACGGCGCCACATTCATAAATGATTGCGGCGCCGTCTTTTTTGGTAGCGGGTATCAGTCTTAGCTAAGCGCTGCGCAGGCCCGCTGGATGCGGGTGCAGGCCTCTTTCAGGTTTTCCGTCGAGGTGGCATACGACACCCGGAAATAGGGGCTGAGACCAAACGCCGCGCCGTGCACGGTAGCTACGCCTTCGGATTCCAGCAAATAGGTGACGAAATCCTCATCCGTTTCGAGCACTTTGCCGTCGGGCGTTTTCTTGCCCATGGCACCGGCGCACGACGGGTAAACATAAAAGGCGCCTTCCGGCATCGGGCAATCGAGGCCCTCGGCGGCGTTGAGCATTTCCACCACCAGGTTGCGGCGCTCCTTGAACACGGCGTTGCGCTCAGTCAGGAAACCGTGGTCGCCATTAAGCGCCGCCACCGCGGCGGCCTGTGATGGCGCCGCCGTGTGGGTGGTGGATTGTGACTGCACCATGTTCATGGCCTTGATCAGTTCCACCGGCCCGGCGGCATAGCCGACGCGCCAGCCGGTCATGGCGTAGGCTTTTGAAACGCCGTTCAATGTGAGCGTGCGGTCCATCAGGCCCGGCTCGACCTGTGCCGGGGTGACGAATTCGAAATCGTCATAAACGATGAACTCATACATGTCGTCGGTCATCACCCAGACGTGTGGGTGCTTCATCAGCACATCGGTCAACGCCTTCATTTCAGTGCGGGAATAGGCCGCGCCCGTGGGGTTGGAAGGTGAGTTCAAAATCAGCCATTTGGTCTTGGGCGTAATGGCAGCCTCAAGGGCTTCAGGTTTTAACTTGAAGTTGTCTTCCACCGGGCAGTTCACGAACACCGGCGTGCCCTCGCACAGCAGCGCGATATCGGGGTAGCTGACCCAGTAGGGCGCGGGAACGATAACTTCATCGCCGGGGTTCAGTGTGGCAACCATGGCGTTGTAGATGGTCTGCTTGCCGCCGCAACCGACGGTGATTTGATCGGGCATGTAGGTCAGATCGTTGTCGCGCTTGAGCTTGGCACAGATGGCGTCACGCAGTTCCTTGGTGCCGGCAACGGCGGTGTACTTGGTGGCCCCGGCGTCAATGGCGGCCTTGGCGGCGGCCTTGATGTGGTCCGGGGTGTCAAAATCCGGCTCGCCCGCACCCAGCCCGATGACATCGCGCCCGGCTGCCTTCAGTTCGGCGGCCTTGGTGGAAACGGCAATGGTGGGGGACGGCTTGATGTTGGAAAGGCGCTTGGCAAGAATGGACATATCGGAAAACCCTTTTTAATGGACCGGAACGGCACTATAGGCTGACCTTTGATAGCACCCCCCAAAGCGCCCGCCAAGCCACCAACCTTGCGAATGGCACCGATAGGGGGTAACGCTCTTGCATGTCAGGAAGCACACCAAAACCGCTGCGCTCAGGCCCCCACCCGGATGCCCGCCCCGCGCCGTCAAAGCCGGAAAAGGCCGGGCAGGCTTTTGAGCTGGTCTCACCGTTCGCCCCCGCTGGCGACCAGCCCGAGGCCATCATTGAGCTGACCCAGGGCCTTGAGGCGGGCGAGCGCGACCAGGTGTTGCTCGGCGTGACCGGTTCGGGCAAGACCTTCACCATCGCCCATGTGATTGCCAAACTGCAGCGCCCGACCCTGGTGATGGCGCCCAACAAAACGCTGGCGGCGCAGCTTTATGCCGAGATGAAAGATTTTTTTCCCAACAACGCGGTGGAATACTTCGTTTCCTATTACGACTATTACCAGCCAGAAGCCTACGTGGCGCGCAGCGATACCTATATCGAAAAAGACGCCTCTATCAACGAACAGATTGACCGCCTGCGCCATTCGGCGACCCGTTC
Source organism: uncultured Thalassospiraceae bacterium (assembly GCA_965602455.1). Lineage (GTDB taxonomy): Bacteria > Pseudomonadota > Alphaproteobacteria > Rhodospirillales > Magnetovibrionaceae > CBFCYL01. Next base: position 53,080 of record CBFCYL010000004.1, read on the forward strand.
GTTGTTTGAGCGCAGCGATGTGATTCTCGTTGCCTCGGTATCATGTATTTATGGCATCGGCTCGCCCGAAACCTACGCCGACATGGTGGTCAAGCTGGAAGCGGGCAGCGAAGTTGACCAAAGCGAGGTTATGAAAAGCCTGGTGACGCTGCAATACCGGCGCAACGACGCGGCGTTTGGCCGCGGCACCTTTCGCGTGCGCGGCGACGTGCTGGAGATTTTCCCCAGCCATTACGAAGACCGCGCCTGGCGGCTTTCCTTTTTCGGCGATGAACTGGAAGCCATATGGGAGGTGGACAGTCTGACCGGTGAAAAAAACGCCGAACTGGAAGCCATCACCGTTTACCCCAACAGCCATTATGTAACGCCGCGCCCGACGCTGGTGCAGGCCATGCCCCAAATCAAGGCGGAAATGAAGGAACGCATTGAGCATTTCAACCGCGAAGGGCAATTGCTGGAAGCGCAGCGATTGCAGGAACGCACCACGTTTGATCTTGAAATGCTTGAAACCGTTGGTCATTGCAGTGGCATCGAGAATTATTCGCGCTACCTGACGGGGCGCAACCCCGGTGATCCGCCGCCGACGCTGTTTGAATACCTGCCCGATGACGCGCTGTTGGTGGTTGATGAAAGCCACGTTTCGGTGCCGCAAATCGGCGGTATGTATCGCGGTGACTTCAACCGCAAAAGCACGCTGGCTGAATACGGCTTTCGCCTGCCGTCATGTATTGATAACCGGCCATTGAAGTTCGAAGAATGGGACGCCATGCGCCCGCAAACCATTTTTGTTTCCGCCACGCCCGGGCCGTGGGAAATAGAACGTGCCGCCGGTGTCTTTACCGAGCAAGTGGTGCGCCCCACCGGCCTGATCGACCCCAAAACCATTGTGCGCCCGGTGGAAACGCAGGTTGATGACCTGATGAACGAATGCAAACTGGCGGCGGCAAAAGCCCAGCGCGTTCTGGTCACCGTGCTGACCAAGAAGATGGCCGAAGAACTGACCGATTACCTGCACGAAAACGCCATCCGCGTGCGCTATATGCATTCCGATATCGAGACTCTGGAACGCATTGAAATCATTCGCGATCTTCGCCTCGGCGCCTTTGATGTGCTGGTCGGCATCAACCTGTTACGTGAAGGTCTCGACATTCCGGAATGCGCGCTGGTAGCGATTCTAGATGCCGATAAGGAAGGGTTTTTGCGTTCCAAGACATCGCTGGTGCAAACCATTGGCCGCGCGGCACGCAACCTTGAAGGCCGGGTGCTTTTGTATGCCGACAAGATGACCGACTCCCTTCAATACGCCATTGATGAAACCGCGCGGCGGCGCAAAAAACAACAGGCCTATAACAAGGCCAACAACATCACACCGGAAAGCGTGAAAAAGGGTATATCCGATGTGCTGGCATCGGTTTACGAGCATGATTACGTGACCGTGGACACCGGCGTTTCCGGCGACGACGAGCTTGTTGGTAAATCATTGAAAGACCACATGGCGGATTTGCAAAAGCGCATGCAGGCTGCCGCCGGTGATTTAGAGTTTGAAGAAGCCGCCCGCCTGCGCGATGAACTGCGCCGACTTGAGGCACACGAACTGGGTCTCGACCGGGCGGGTGTTTCTGGTCGCGCCGCCAGCAGGTCCGGCGCGGGCAGTCGCAAGAAGGGTGGCAAAAAGAAAAGGCGGCGCTAACGCGTCAGCTTGGGAATAACCATCCAATCCATGCGCCAGCGACCGGGTGCATAGCGCTCGAAACACATGACCGTTCCGGTTTTAACGATAACGGCGCCTTCCTTATGGTTGCCGCACAGCAGCCTTGCGGCCATGGCTTCCATGAACGGATTGTGCCCTGTGACCATGGTGTCGAGGTTGCTGTCGGCCCAGTTTTCAACCGAAAGCGCCAGATGGTCGGTGCTATCCATGGGCGTTAAATACTGCATCGGTTCCATGGGCGCGCCGGGGGCGATTTCAGCGGCGATAATTTGCGCCGTTTGGTGAGCGCGCAACTTGCCACTGTGAAAAACCTGCGCCACAGATATCCCGGCATTTTTCAAAAACGTTGCCTGCGCCGCGATATCGGAACGGCCGCGATCGCTTAACGGGCGTTCGCCTGTTTCATCGGGTTGATCTTCGGCTTTGCCGTGGCGCACAAGGTAAAGTTTCATGGCAACGAATGTGCCACATGGTGTAAGGCGGTGCAATCAATGAGGCCACACATTAAACAGGGCATTAAAAAAGGCGGCGCTTTTGATGCACCGCCCTTTTTGGGCTCCCTGTAAACTCGCCCTTATTGTTTATATCTTGCTTGTCGCTTAATGCTGCTGTGGTGTTCCCAGTGCAGCCGCCATGGCCTCTGCCGCCGCAACGGCGGCAACGGCGGCGTGTTTTTCACTGTCGCTTTCAGCTTTTTCAGTGGTGCTTTGGGCATCGGCCATACGCTTGTCGGCGATTTCCCGGGTTAGCTCGCCCACCGGCGTCGCTTCTTCGGCCAGCAACGTGCAGCGTTCCGGCGTAACCTCGACAAAACCGCCGGTCACAAAAATACGTTCGCTGATTTTACCTTTTTCGTGAATGTCCACCACGCCAGGGCGCACGGTGCCGATTAACGGCGCGTGGCCGGGCAGGACGCCGATGTCGCCTTCGGCACACGGCACCACAACCATTTCGGCGGATAGTGACAGCACCAGCCGTTCCGGCGCCACCAGCTCAAACTCGACCATTTCGTTAACCGCAGCGGCATCCGCCATGGGTTTGGTGCTCCGTTACTGTTGCTTGCCTTAAGCCGCTTCCGCCGCCATATGCTTGGCCTTTTCGATAACTTCGTCGATGCTGCCAACCATGTAGAAGGCCGCTTCCGGCAGGTGATCATACTCGCCATCAAGAATACCCTTGAAGCCCTTGATGGTGTCTTCAAGACTGACCAGCTTGCCCGGCGAGCCGGTAAAGACCTCGGCCACGAAGAACGGCTGGGAAAGGAAGCGTTGAATCTTGCGCGCCCGCGCCACCACCAGCTTATCTTCTTCGGAAAGTTCATCCATGCCGAGAATGGCGATGATATCCTGCAAGCCCTTGTAGGTTTGCAGCACTTTCTGCACCGAAGTGGCGACATTATAATGCTCTTCGCCAATAACCCGCGGGTCCAGAACGCGCGACGTTGAATCCAATGGGTCCACCGCCGGGTAAATGCCCAGTTCGGCAATCTGGCGCGACAGCACCGTGGTTGCATCGAGGTGAGCAAACGAAGTTGCCGGTGCGGGATCGGTCAAATCATCAGCCGGCACATACACAGCCTGCACAGACGTAATCGAGCCCTTCTTGGTCGATGTGATGCGCTCCTGCATGGTGCCCATGTCGGTGGCCAGCGTCGGCTGGTAGCCCACGGCGGAAGGAATGCGGCCCAGCAAGGCCGACACTTCGGAGCCCGCCTGCGTGAAACGGAAAATATTATCGATAAAGAACAGCACGTCCTGGCCTTCCTGATCGCGGAAGTATTCCGCCTGCGTCAGGCCGGTCAATGCCACACGGGCGCGCGCACCCGGCGGCTCGTTCATCTGGCCATAAACCAGCGCCGCCTTGGAACCTTCTTCATCAAGCTTAATAACGCCCGATTCAATCATTTCGTGGTAAAGGTCGTTACCTTCGCGGGTACGTTCGCCAACACCGGCAAATACCGAGTAGCCGCCGTGCGCCTTGGCAATGTTGTTAATCAGTTCCATGATCAGCACCGTCTTGCCGACACCGGCACCGCCGAACAGGCCGATCTTGCCGCCCTTGGCGTAAGGTGCAATCAAATCCACAACCTTGATGCCGGTTTCCAGAATCTCCGTTTCCGTGGACTGGTCAACAAACAGTGGGGCTTCGGCGTGAATGGGGGCGGAAAGCTTGGCGTTAATGGGGCCGCGTTCGTCCACCGGTTCGCCGACAACGTTCATGATACGGCCCAGCGTTTCGGGGCCGACCGGCACCATGATGGCATCGCCGGTGTCGGTTACTTCCTGGCCGCGTTGCAGACCTTCGGTGGAATCCATGGCGATGGTGCGAACCGTGCTTTCGCCGAGGTGCTGTGCAACCTCAAGCACCAACCGCTTGCCGTGGTTATCCACGTGCAGGGCGGAAAGGATGTTCGGCAGGTTGCCCGAAGGGAAGCGCACGTCAATGACGGCGCCCATAATCTGCGTGATGTTTCCGGTGGTGTCTTTTGCCATAACGGTGGCTCCTCAAACGTCTTTATTGACGGACAAAATCGGTTAAAGCGCTTCCGCGCCGGAGATGATCTCGATCAGCTCCTTGGTAATGTAGGCTTGTCGTGTGCGGTTGTAGGTCAGCGTTAGGCCGTCGATCATATCGCCGGCGTTGCGCGTGGCGCTATCCATAGCGGTCATGCGCGCGCCGTTCTCGGAAGCGGAACTTTCCAGCATCGCCTGGAAAATCTGCACACCCAGGTTCTTGGGCAGCAGGTCGGCCAAAATTTCTTCTTCTTCAGGCTCAAAAATATAAACTGCCTTAATGGCGCCTGATGCTTCTTTCTTATCGGCCTGGGGCTGTGCGTTATCCTGAATTTGCGAACCGACAAACGGGATCAGCTGTTGGCGGGTGACAATCTGCGTCATGGCCGACTGGAACTTATTGAACACGATGGAGCAGACATCAAACTCGCCAGCGTTGAACATATCGCTGATACGCCCGGCAATGGCCTCGGCCTCGACGAACTGAATACCCTTTTTGCCACCGATTCCAGTGATGATATCGACAATCTGGTCTTTGTATTCGCGCTTCAGCACGTCGGCGGCCTTACGCCCGACAAACAACAGCTTGACCGTTTTGCCTTCTTCGCGAAGTTCGGCCACCATGCGGCGTGTTTCACGAACGATAGAGCCGTTAAAACCGCCACACAGGCCACGGTCGGCGGTAAACGCCACCAACAGGTGGGTGTTATCGCTACCGGTTCCGGCCAACAACTTTGGCCCGCCTTCAACGCCTTCAAACGAAGTCGCCAGTGAACCCAGCATGCGTTCCATGCGCTCCGAATAACCACGCGCCTGTTCCGCTGCTTCCTGCGCCCGGCGCAGTTTGGCGGCAGCCACCATTTTCATGGCAGACGTGATCTTGCGCGTTGATTTAACGCTGTCGATCCGGGTCTTGAGGTCTTTGAGATTAGGCATCTCTTTTTAAGTATCCCTCGTTAACGACTTCAGGCGATTAGGCGAAGCTTTTGACAAAACTGTCCAGTAACGCCGCCAACTTGCCCTCGGTTTCTTCCGAAAGCTGCTTTTCACTGCGAACGGCCTCCAGAATGTCGGCACCCTTGACGCGAACTTCGCCAAGGAAGGCATGTTCGAAACGACCGACATCAGCAACGTCAATCTTGTCGAGGTAGCCCTTCACGCCGGCATAGATGATCGCGACCTGTTCTTCCACCTTCAACGGCGAATACTGCGGTTGTTTCAACAGCTCGGTCAGGCGCGCACCACGCGCCAGCAGACGCTGGGTCGAGGGATCGAGGTCGGAGGCAAACTGTGCAAACGCCGCCATTTCACGGTATTGCGCCAGTTCCAGCTTGATGGAGCCGGCAACCTGTTTCATGGCCTTGATCTGTGCGGCCGAGCCCACGCGCGATACCGACAGACCGACGTTCACCGCCGGGCGGATGCCCTTGTAGAACAGTTCCGATTCCAAAAAGATCTGGCCATCGGTAATGGAGATCACGTTGGTCGGAATATAGGCCGACACATCACCGGCCTGGGTTTCAATAACCGGCAGTGCGGTCAATGAACCAGCGCCGTTGTCTTCGTTCATTTTGGCGGCGCGTTCCAGCAAACGCGAATGCAGGTAGAACACGTCACCGGGGTATGCTTCACGGCCCGGCGGACGGCGCAGCAGCAAGGACATCTGGCGATAGGCCACCGCTTGCTTGGAAAGATCATCATAAAAGATAACGGCGTGCATGGCGTTGTCGCGGAAATATTCACCAATGGTGCATCCCGTATACGGTGCAAGGAATTGCAGCGGTGCGGGCTCGGACGCGGTTGCCGCAACCACGACTGAGTATTCCAAGGCGCCATTGTCTTCCAGCGTTTTAACCAGCTGGGCAACCGTGGAACGCTTTTGGCCGATGGCAACATAAATGCAGAACAGCTTGTCGCTTTCGCTTGTCGCGGCGTCGTTGGTACTTTTCTGATTGAGGATGGTGTCAATGATGATGGCGGTTTTGCCGGTCTGACGATCGCCGATAACCAGTTCGCGTTGACCGCGACCAATGGGGATCAGCGAATCAATGGCCTTAAGACCCGTCTGCACCGGCTCATGAACCGATTTACGCGGGATAATGCCGGGCGCCTTGACCTCAACGCGGGTGCGTTTGGCGTCTTCAATGGGGCCCTTGCCGTCAATGGGGTTGCCAAGGCCATCCACAACGCGGCCCAACAGGCCCTTACCCACCGGCACATCAACAATGGCGCCGGTACGCTTGACCGTGTCGCCTTCCTTGATGTCGCGGTCAGAACCGAAAATAACGACGCCGACGTTGTCAGCTTCAAGGTTCAACGCCATGCCTTTAATGCCACCTGTAAACTCGACCATTTCGCCCGCCTGGACGTTGTCGAGCCCGTAAACACGGGCGATGCCATCACCGACCGAGAGGACCTGCCCCACTTCGGCAACCTCTGCTTCGGTTCCAAAATTAGCGATTTGTTCTTTAAGAATTGCGGAAATTTCCGCGGCCCGGATATCCATTATCCAACCCCTTTCATGGAGAGGCGAAGTTGTTGTAACTGGGTTTTAAGCGACTGGTCTACCATCCGCGAGCCGACCTGGACAACCAGGCCGCCGAGCAGGCTTTGATCCACCCTGGCCTCAACCGAGACCTTGGTACCGACCGCCTTCTTTAGGACATCGGAGATGGATGAAAGCTGGCTGTCGTTCAGTTTTTTAGCGGAAACCACCTCAGCCGTGGCTTCGCCGCGACGGTGGGAAAGTTCACTAAGAAAGGCTTTTATCATACCGCCAAGCACAAACAGGCGTCGGTTCGCAGCCACCGTGCCAACAAAGCGCTGGGTCAGGTCATCGGTTCCCGCCTTTTTACAAACGGCGAGCATGGCGTCGGTTTGTTCCTTGCGGGTCAGCACTGGCGAGGTCAACAGGCGCGCCAGATCGGCGCTACCCGCGATCAGGGCGCCCAAGGCACGCAGATCATCGGCAACGCGGTCGAGTTTGCCGTCGGCTTCGGCGAGCTCATAGAGCGCCGCCGCATATCGGCCGGAAAGACCGGTTGCACCTGTGGTCACGGATGGCACCTGGGGAAGTTCCTGCCCTGCTGATTGCATTGGATCGACTTGTTGCGAGCCCCTATGGGCCCGATAAACACGCCAGCAAAAAAGCTAAAAAAAACCAGCCGTTCCGCCGGGCGCGCCTGTTATCTAACATAGGGTCTGGGGGCTGGCAAGGCGACTCTTGTCCTTGTATTAGACCTTTTGAATAAACGATTTCCCTAATGTTTCCGCCGCTTTCGGGGCGCCCTCAGCGGATGGCCGCCGACCCGGCTGGCAAAGCCCGGCTGGCAACCGGCGGGCCCGGTTATTCAATGGGTTAGTAAGCATTTTGTCGTTAAACTGGGGTTCAGGCCAGCACCACTAGGGTTTCGCCCATGAATGAAAACAAGACTGAAAACGAACAGGGCTCGCCCGAGGCAATGGTTGGCGATGTTCGCCGCGAGGCCCGGCGCCAGGCCAAGGAAGCCAATCCCGACAAGGTGCCGCCGGAGATCACCACCAAAACCTACATGGTAATCGATGACGAAAAGTCCATGCGCACCCTGGTCAAGAATGCCCTGCAAACTTTCGACATCCGCCATATCCATGAGGCCACCAGCGTCGAAGATGCGGTGCAGATTCTCAGTCACCAGACGGTGGATATCATCCTTTGCGACGAGGAAATGCCCGGCATGCACGGTGCCGAGTTCGTTTTCCTTATCCGTCGCGGCAAGATGCCGGTAGCGAGGGATATTCCCTTCATCATGATCACCAGTCACAACGAGCAAGAACACATCATGCTGGCGCGCAAGGCCGGGGTGGATGAATTCCTGACCAAGCCGGTGTCGGCAGCGGCGGTCATCAAGCGTATTCACAGTTGCGTATTTGCCCACCGCCCGTTCGTTGAGGACGAAGACGTTTACAAGGGCCCGGAGCGCCGCTGGCTGAAGGACGGTGCAGAGAGCGCACAAAAACCACCGGTCAAGGTGTTCGACTTTAACCAGCCTGCCCCAACCGAGATAGAAGCCGCAGCCCCGCAAACGCCACACGAGCCGAAGGTTCGCAAGGACTAATCACAAAAAACGGCTTCTTTTCAAGTGGTTATAAATTCAGGTTGAATTAAGTTTCAGCGCCCACACGGAACGCCGTTTCCCGACCTTATAAAAAGCTCTGCGGGTCCACATCCACCTGCACCCGCACACCGGTGGCGGTTCCGGCGCGCGCCAGCCAGGCACGGACCAGCGTCTGTGGCTGCACGTTCGCCCCGGCCATCAGCAGCAGGCGACGGCGGTGACGGCCGCGCAACAGGGCCAGCGGTGCCGGTGCCGGGCCCAACACCCGAACGCCCTGTTCGCGCGGTGCGCAGTGGCCCAACCGGGCGGCTTGTTCATCGACCCGCGCCGCATCCGGCCCCGAAACCACCAGCGCCACCAGGCGGCCGAACGGCGGCATGGAAAATTGTTGCCGGGCCTCGGTCTCGGCGGCCAGGAAGGCCTCGCGGTCACCGGCGGCAATGGCCTGCATGACGGCGTGTTCGGGCATGTAGGTTTGCACCAATACGCGCCCCGGCTTTTCCGCCCGCCCGGCGCGCCCGGCCACCTGATATAGCAATTGATAGGTTCGCTCGGCGGCACGCAGGTCGCCACCGGCCAACCCTAAGTCCCCGTCCACCACGCCAACCAGGGTCAACAGCGGAAAGTGATAGCCCTTGGCGACAATCTGGGTGCCGATGATGAGATCAACTTCGTGGTGCTCGATTTGTTCAATCAGCGCGTGCGCCTTGGCCGGACTGGTCAGGGTATCGGAGCTGGCGATGGTAACGCGAGCATCGGGAAAGCGTTCGCGCGCTTCCTCAAGCAACCGCTCAACACCGGGGCCGCAGGCGGCGAAGCTGTCGGGTGTTTCACATTCCGGGCAATGGGTGGGCGGTTTCATCTGGTGACCGCAGTGATGACATTGCAAACGGTGTCGTTGGCGGTGCTCGACCAGCCAGGCCGAACAATTGGGGCACTGCAGGCGCAACCCACAGGTGCGGCACAACGTCAACGGCGCATAGCCGCGACGGTTGAGGAACAACATGGCCTGCTCGCCGGCATCGAGGGTTTGTTGCAGGGCTTTGCCGAGCGGTTCAGAAAGCCAGCGCGTGGCCGGTAATTTTTCCGCCCGCATATCCACCAGCGCAACATCGGGCAGGCTGGCCCCGGCGTGACGTTCGGGCAGGTGGCACAAGCCATACTTGCCGCTTTTGGCATTAAGCACGGTTTCCAGCGATGGCGTTGCCGAAACCAGCACCGCCGGTATCTTGCCCAGCGATGCACGCACCACCGCCATGTCGCGGGCGTGGTAAATCACCCCTTCTTCCTGCTTGAAGGCGGGGTCGTGTTCTTCATCAACCACGATCAGGCCAAGCTCAGCAAACGGCAGAAACAGCGCCGAACGCGCACCCACCACCACCCTGACCTGGTTTTTAGCAACGCCGCGCCATGCTTCACGGCGCTTCGCGGTGCTTAAGTCGGAATGCCACTCAACGGGCGCGGCACCGAAGCGGGCTTCAAAACGCTTCAGCCATTGTGCCGTTAGCGCAATTTCCGGCAACAGCACCAACACCTGCTTACCCTGCGTCAAGGCGGCGGCCACGGCCTCGAAATAGACTTCTGTTTTGCCCGAACCGGGCACGCCGTCCAGCAACGTGACGCTGTAGCCCGTGCCGACAGCGCCAACCAGTTTGGCGGCGGCATCGCTTTGTGATTTGGAAAGTTTTGGCCCCTTGACCGTAGGGTCGGGTTGGGGATGCGCCGGTGATGTCGGCGCAATTTCAAGCGCCACCAACGCCCCCGCCTTGGCCAACCCCGTCACCACGGCAGGCGAACAGCCTGCCGCCAGCGCCAACTCACCCGCCGCCATTGGTGATGCACCCGAAGTCAGCACGTCAAAGACCTTCTGGCGCGCCGGCGTCAGCTTGATGGCGGGCGGTTTCGGGGCAAGCGCAAGGACGCGGCGCGGCTTTGGTGTCTCCAGCGCATCGGGTACGTTGAGGGTCATTTTCAGCACCTGCCCCGGCGCGCTCAGGGTATAGCCGCACAGCCAGTCCACGAACCGGCGTTCGACCTCGCCCATAGGCGGAATATCAAAGCGGCGGTTGACGGGCCTGACCTTGCTTTCCGCCACGTCGCCCACGCCCGGGCCCCACACCACACCGGCAAGGGCGCGCCGGCCGACCGGCACCTCGACCACATCGCCAACCTCAAGGCTGAGGTTTTCAGGCACCCGGTAATCAAAGGGATAGGGGAAAGGCCCCGCCACCAACACGGCGACACGTCCATGGACGGCCTGTTTTTGGCCTGTTTTTGGCGGGCTGGCTTCTTTTCTGGGCTGGGATTTGACCATGGGTCGAATGATGACCGGATTCGCCGTCCAGAAGAAGGCGCTCGAAGGAAAGCCTTAATAAAAATGCGCCATGATTGGTTCTGGGCATGGAGCCAGATTCGCTCCCAAGCCCGATTGTGCGAACCCTTAATTAATGCGAACCAACGTTCAGGAAAACCGGCCATGACCATAGAAAGCCCCAAGCCCCGGCATCTCGGCCCCAACTTCAGCGACGATGAAGTGGGGGAATACCTTCTGGAAAACCCGGATTTTTTCTCCCGTAATCCGGAAGTCCTGGTGAACATGAAATCCCCCGGCCGCTTTGAAGAAAAAAGCGGCGGCGTGGTCGACATCCAGCAGGTCATGTTAGACCGCCTGAAAGACGAAATCGAAAACCTGACCGCGTGTACGCAGGATGTTATCGAGACCTCGCGCGACAACATGAGCTACCAGACCCGCACCCACGCCGCGGTATTGGCCCTGCTGGGCGCACCGAATGCCCCGTCCGTGACGCGCACCCTTATCGATGACCTGCCGTTGTTGCTGGATGTTGACGCCGTGGCCTTTGGTTTTGAGCGCGAAGCCGACACCAGCGCAGAGGTTCTGGCGCTTCCCGGCGTGCGTGCCTACACTTGGGGTTATGTCGATAGCTGCATCGGCGAAGGCGTGGAAGTGCGGCTTCATCGCGATATGTTTGACGATGGTACCATTTTCGGCGAAGCCGCCGGGTTGGTGCGTTCCGCCGGACTAGCCAGGCTGCGCAACGGCGCGCATACGCCGGGTGGTCTGTTGGCGCTGGGCTCGAGGACGGCTGGTGCTTTTAATCCGGGCCAGGGAACGGAATTGCTGAACTTTCTGGCGCGCACGGTTGAAAAGTTGCTCAACAAATGGCTGGAAACGCCCTCACTAAAGACCTGAACAAACTGCTCACGGCCGGGTTTTCCGCTGAACCGGCGCTTGAGAAGGCGCTCGGTGAGTGGTTGCAATGGCTATGCGTTGAGAAACGCGCTGCCGACAACACCGTTAAATCCTACGCCCGCGACATTCAGGGTTTCCTGCGCTTCCTCACCGAACACCTGGGCTTTCGTCCCGGCATCAAGGATATGGAAACCCTGACGCCGGTCGACTTTCGCGCCTTTCTTGCCCACGAAGGCGGGATGCAAAATGGCAAGCCGGGAAAAAGTCGCACCACCATCGCCCACAAAATGTCGTGCATCCGCACTTTTTTTCGTTATCTGGAACGCAACAACATCGCCACCAACGCCGCCATTGGCACGGTGCGCACCCCAAGGGTTCCCAAGTCCATCCCCAAGGCGCTGGACATGGCATCGGCATTGGAAATGGTGGAACTGGCTGATGTCATGGCCGATCCGCCGTGGGCGGGCAAGCGCGACCGCGCGCTGCTGATGTTGTTATACGGCGCCGGGTTGCGCATTAGCGAAGCTCTGGCATTAAACATTGGCGATGTGTCGCGCCTTAAGGGCAACGGCGATGACACCCTGACCATAACCGGTAAGGGCAACAAACAACGCCTGGTGCCGGTGTTGCCGGTGGTGGTGCGCGCCATAGTCGATTGCCTGAACGCCACCCCCTTTGCACAAACGCCCAAGCGCGCGCTTTTTTTAGGCGTCAGAGGCAAAAGGCTCAACCCCGGCGTGGCCCAGGCAGCGGTGCGCGACCTTCGGGTTTTCATGGGGCTTCCCGAAACCGCCACGCCGCACGCGTTGCGCCACAGCTTTGCCACCCACCTGTTGGCTGGCGGGGGAGACTTGCGCACCATTCAGGAACTGTTGGGCCATGCCTCGTTGTCGACCACCCAGCGTTATACGGATGTTGATGCCGGGCATTTACGGGCCGTTCATGCGCGCGCCCACCCGCGGGCCAAGCGCCGCCCGTAAGGGCAAAACCCCGGATACGGACAATAAATGACCTATGGTATCAGCAGGTTGGAAGGTGTCGGCATATGATACTACAGGCTCAAGGCACCATTTTAGTAAGACATCTGGATTATAAAAAATAATACACCAACACCTCAGGGGAGAGATTTTAATGACCTTTACCAAGCGCATTGCGGCCGTTGTTGCCGCGCTGGCTATTGTTGCCGCCAGCACATTGGGCACGCCGGCCCTGGCCGACAACCACCCGATGAAGCCGTTTATCATGGCCTCAGGCGGTGGCGCCAACGTTACCGGTACGGCCAATGATGTTTCGGCCAAGTTAAAAGCTGCCGGTTTTAAAATTGCCGGTACCTATTCACCCAACTCAAATACCACCATTCTGGTTATTACCAACGATGCCATGAAGGCGGCGGCGGCAAAAACCGAGTTTGGCGCCTACGGCGTTGCACAACGCGTAGCCATCACCAATGTCGATGGAAAGGTGCAGGTTACCTACACCAACCCGACCTACATGGCGGCTGCTTACCGTATGGATGACAACATGGCCGGCGTCAGCCAGAAACTTGCCGCCACGCTTGGCGGCGGCCAGGAGTTTGGCCCCAAGGATGGTCTTACCGCCAAAAAACTTCGGCGTTACCACTACACCATGTTCATGGAATATTTTGATGAACCGTCAGAGCTCAACACCTGGGGCAGCTACAAGGAAGCCGTTGCCGCCGTTGAAAAAGGCCTGGCCAACAACAGCCATGGCATTGGCAAAGTGGCGCGCATTGACGTGCCGGGAAAGCAGGAAACCTATTTTGCCATTTCCATGCAGGGTGACCACGCAACCGAAGATAAAAATCGCGATGACAACTACATCATGAGCGAGATCGATTTCAAGCCGATGCGCTCCAGCGCGCACCTGCCTTATGAAATTGTGGTTTCCGGTGATACGGCTTATGCGCTTTACGCTCGTTTCCGCATCGCCATCAATTTCCCGGATCTTGCCATGATGGGCAAAAACAGCTTCATGAACATCATGTCTTCGCCAGAAGCGATCCGTAAGTCACTGGTCAAGGCCGTTGGCGGAAAATTGAAGTCGACAATCCGCGGCGTCGACTGAGTCATAGCGCCTGCGGCGCCTGTCGCCGTTATCAGCTTAATCGTCAAACCGCCCGAGCCGGCAACCCGGTTCGGGCGGTTTTTCGCGGTCTTGGCCCCATTTCCGGCCAAAATCCCCAGAAACCAGCGCAGCAAGACGGATAATTCGGCTAAAATCAGGGAATAAATGTGGTTTACCAAAAACTTACACAATCAAATTAATATGGTCAGGTGTACCGGTGGGCCTGCTGGCAGGGCCCATACCCTTAACAGGCTTATTAATGCCGACCCGATAATGATGATCGTTTAATGGCCAACACCGACTTTAGGGATTATCCATGAAACAGGTTTCCACCTTGGCGTTTCTTTTTGTTGCGGCGGCCGCGCTGACGGCGTGCGCGGATTTCGGTTTCACGCCCGGTAACAGCACCGATAGCACCAGCAGCGCACCGACAGCGCGCGCTTTACCCGCTAATATTTCAGAAGCCGACAAGGGCTTTCTTGCCATGCAGGCGGGTGACCTGGAAAAAGCGGAGCGCTACTACATCAAGGCATTGAACGCCAACCCCAAAGACCCGTATGCCAACCTGAATATGGGGGTTTTGTATCACAACACCGGGCATTTCGATCTCGCCCAACAGTATTACAGGGTCGTTATCGGGCTTAATTCCTATATCGTGCCGAAGGTTTCCGAGTTGGCCAGTGAAGACCCGGTGACACTAACCGACATTGCACGCAGTAATCTGGAATTGCTGCAATCGCAAACCAGCAAATAGCCACAAACAGAAATTAAACTTGCAAATTTTCTTGGATGGGTAGCGCGCGTCAGATATGCAGCGCCCGACCCAGTGCCGCCAGTGCCGCTTCCTTGACCGCCTCGGCGGTGCCGGGGTGGGCATGACAAGTGCGGGCGATATCCTCGCTGCTGCCTTCGAACTCCATAGCCAGGGCAATTTCCTGAATTAACTCACCGGCGCCGGGGCCGATGATGTGCGCACCCAGCACCCGGTCGGTGGTGGCATCGGAAATGATTTTTACAAAACCTTCTGAATCCGCATTGGCGCGGGCGCGCGAGTTGGCGGAAAAGGGAAACTTGCCGACAACGTAGGAAATACCATCGGCTTTAAGCTGTTCCTCGGTCTTGCCCAGCGCAGCAATTTCCGGATGCGTATAAACCACGCCGGGAATAGCGCCGTAGTTCACATGGCCAGCCTCGCCGGCCAGTTGTTCCATCAGGGCAACGCCTTCTTCCTCGGCCTTGTGGGCCAGCATCATGCCGCCGATGACATCGCCGATGGCATAAATGCCGGCAACGTTGGTCTGGTAGTGGCCGTCCACCTGCACGAAGCCGCGCCCGTCCAGCGTCACGCCAGCACCTTCGAGGTCGAGACCATCGGTAAACGGCCTGCGTCCCACCGCGACCAGCACAATGTCGGCCTTAATGGTTTCGCCCTTACCGCCAGCTGCTGGCTCGACGGTCAGGCTGACACCACCCTTTGCCGCTTTCGCAGCCGTGACCTTGGTGGCCGTTTTGATTTTCATGCCTTGTTTTTTCAGTGTGCGGGTGGCCTGCTTGACCACTTCACCATCCATACCGGGCAAGATGGCGTCCAAGTATTCCACCACCGTGACTTCGGTGCCAAGCCGACGCCACACCGAGCCCAGCTCCAGCCCGATAACGCCGCCGCCAATAACCACCATGGATTTCGGAACCGCACCCAGCGCCAGCGCGCCGGTAGACGAAACCACCTGTTTTTCATCAATCGTGACGCCGGGCAGCGAAGAAGGCTCCGAGCCCGTGGCGATGACGATGTTTTTGGCGCTCAGCGCTTGCATCTTTTTGCCCGCTGCCACCTCAACGGAACCGGCTCCCTTGATGGTCGCCGTGCCGATAATATGCGCCACCTTGTTTTTCTTGAACAGGAAGGCGATGCCCTGAGTCAGGTCTTCCACCACCTTGTCCTTGCGGCCCATCATGGTCTTGAGGTCGAGCTTCAGGCCAGAAACCTTGACGCCGTGGGCGGCAAACTCGCCACCCGCCTGTTCAAAATGGTGCGACGACTGCAACAGCGCCTTGGACGGAATACAGCCCACATTCAGGCACGTGCCGCCCAGCGCTTCGCGCTTTTCCACGCACGCCGTCTTGAAGCCCAGCTGTGCCGAACGAATGGCGGCAACGTAACCACCGGGGCCACCGCCGATGATGATGACGTCAAATGCAGTTTCGGT
This sequence comes from uncultured Thalassospiraceae bacterium, assembly GCA_965602455.1. Taxonomy (GTDB): domain Bacteria; phylum Pseudomonadota; class Alphaproteobacteria; order Rhodospirillales; family Magnetovibrionaceae; genus CBFCYL01. Next base: position 68,901 of record CBFCYL010000004.1, read on the forward strand.
GTTGGTTTCAGCCATGGTTCGCTTTCTCCGGTTGGTTTAAGCGTCAAGCATGATGCGTTCGGGGTCTTCAATGCATTCCTTGACCCGCACCAGAAACTGGACCGCCTCGCGACCATCGATAATACGGTGGTCGTATGACAAGGCCAGATACATCATCGGCCGCGCGGCAATGGAGCCATCGGGCATGACCATGGGGCGTTGCTGAATCTTGTGCATGCCCAAAATGCCCGATTGTGGCGGGTTGAGAATGGGTGTTGAGACCAGCGAGCCGAAAACACCGCCGTTGGTGATGGTAAATGTGCCCCCGGTCAACTCGTCCATGGACAGGCGGCCCTCTCGGGCACGGGTGCCAAGGTCGTTAATGGTCTGTTCAATACCGGCAAAGGACAGCTGGTCACATTCGCGCACCACTGGAACCACCAGGCCCTGTGGCGTGCCAACGGCAATGCCGATGTCGTAATAGTTTTTGTAGATGATGTTGGCGCCCGATATCTCGGCGTTGACGGCCGGAAACTCACGCAACGCCGTCACGCAGGCTTTGGTAAAGAACGACATAAAGCCCAGCTTTACGCCATGCTTTTTTTCAAACCGATCCTTGAGGCGCCCACGCAGCGCCATGACCTCGCCCATGTCGACTTCGTTGAACGTGGTCAACATGGCGGCCGTGTTTTGCGCTTCCTTGAGCCGTTCGGCAACGCGCTTGCGCAACCGGCTCATGGGCACCTGTTCTTCGCGCGGCCCGGCGGGACGTGGCGGGTAGCTGGCACCAGCAGAAGCAGGCGGGGAAACGGGTGCGCCAGCGGCTGCGGACCCGGCGGCAGCGACATCTTCCTTGGTGATGCGCCCACCCTTGCCGGAACCCTGAACCTGCTCAGTGCTGAGGCCCTTTTCTTCCATCTGCTTGCGCGCTGCTGGCGATGAGGGGGGTGAAGATGGCGCGGCGGCGGCAGGCTGGAGGGCTGGCGCGGGCGCTGGGGGTGGCGCTGCGGGCGCGGGTTCTGGTTTGGCTGCGCCTGGCGCTGCGGCTTCTTTGCCCGCCGCCCCTTCTTCGATAGTGCCCAATAATGCACCGACCTCGACATCGGTGCCGTCGGCAGCAGCAATATCCTTGAGCGCACCCGATACCGGGGCCGGCACTTCCACCGTAACCTTGTCGGTTTCCAACTCGACGATGGGCTCGTCCGCCGTGACAGCATCGCCCGGTTGCTTGAACCATTTCGATACCGTGGCTTCGGTTACCGATTCTCCCAGTGCTGGAACTTTAATTTCGGTCGCCATAATTATATTGCTCCTTAAGCCAAATCCAACAGGCCTTAATACATTGGCCGCGTATGCGGCTGTTTTATTTCGGAAAGATCGCCTTCCAGTGCTTGGTCAACAATCCAGTTCTGTTCATCCACGTGGCGGCTGTGCAGCCCCGTTGCCGGTGACGCCGCGCTGCGACGACCAACATAAACCGGGTGCTTAAAATCATTTTCGCTTTCCTTGAGAATGGTTTCGATGCGCTGGCAAACAAAAAACCATGCCCCCATATTCGCAGGTTCTTCCTGCGCCCATACCACTTCTGCATGTTTGTAACGCGCCAATTGTTGCATCAGGCCCTTCCACGGAAACGGGTATAGCTGTTCGACACGCACGATGGCGACATCATTAATTTCACGATCACGCCTGGCCTGCAGAAGGTCGTAGTAAACCTTGCCCGAACACAAAATGACCCGTTTGACTTTCTTGTCCAGCACAAGGCGGTCGTGTTCCGGCAGCACGCGGCGGAACTTGGTATCGGGGCCCATTTCACCAAGGTTGGAAACCACCAGCTTGTGACGCAGCAAAGACTTCGGCGCCATGACAATCAGCGGTTTCCTGAAGTTGCGGCAAATCTGGCGGCGAAGGACATGGAAATACTGCGCCGGTGTGGTCAGGTTGACGACCTGCATGTTGTCTTCGGCGCAAAGCTGGAGATATCGTTCCAGGCGGGCGGATGAATGTTCCGGCCCCTGGCCCTCATAGCCGTGCGGCAACAACATTACCAAGCCAGAAAACCTGAGCCACTTGGTCTCGCCGGAGGCAATGAACTGGTCGATGATAACCTGCGCACCGTTGGCGAAGTCGCCGAACTGGCCTTCCCAAATGGTCAGCCGTTCCGGTTCGGCCAGCGTGTAGCCATATTCAAAGCCCAGCACCCCGGCTTCGGAAAGCGGGCTGTCGATAACTTCCAGTTCCCTTTGATCGTCCGGGCGGATGTTATTAATGGGGATGTAGCGTTCTTCGTTATCCTGGTCCACCAGAACGGCGTGGCGGTGTGAAAACGTGCCGCGGCCTGAATCCTGCCCCGAAAGACGCACACCGCCGTGTTCAACGCATAATGTGCCAAAGGCCAGCGCCTCGGCGGTCCCCCAGTCGATACCTTCATGGGTTTCAAACATTTTGCGCTTGTTCTTCAGTTGACGCAGGATTTTGGGGTTAACGTTAAAATTATCCGGTGGCTTCGATAACGCCATACCAATCTCTTCAAGCAAACCCATCTCGACGGAGGTATCGTCGTCACGCAATTCCTCTTCGCCGGCGTGATGGATTAAGCCTTTCCACTTGCCTTCCAGCCAGTCGGCCTTGTTGGGCCGGTATTCTTTTGAATCGGCAAGCTCTTTTTCCAGGTGCTTGAAAAAGCCCTGGTTCATTTTCTCTCCTTCGTCCTCGGAGATAACGCCTTCGTTCACCAGCTGGCGCGCATAAAGCTCGCGCGTAGTCGGGTGGGCGGCGATGGCGCGGTACATGATGGGGTTGGTAAACATGGGCTCGTCCGCTTCGTTATGGCCGTGGCGGCGGTAACAAAACAGGTCAATCACAACGTCACGCTTGAATTCCTGACGGAACTCGGTGGCGATGCGCGCCACATGAACCACAGCTTCCGGATCATCACCGTTAACGTGGAAAATCGGCGTCTGGGTCATTTTCGCCACGTCGGATGGATAAGGCGATGAGCGCGAATAGGAAGGTGCGGTGGTAAAGCCGATCTGGTTGTTGACGATAAGGTGAATGGTGCCGCCGGTGCGGTAACCTTTCAGTTCCGCAAGGTCGAGTGTTTCCGGCACCAACCCCTGGCCGGCGAAAGCAGCATCGCCGTGCATCAACAGGCCCATGACCTCGCCGCGATCGGTGTCTTTTCGCTGGCGTTGTTTGGCCCGTACCTTGCCCAGCACCACCGGGTTAACGGCCTCGAGATGCGAAGGGTTGGCGGTCAACGACAAGTGAACCGTGTTGCCGTCAAACACGCGGTCCGCTGAAGTGCCGAGGTGATATTTCACATCGCCGGAACCTTCGGTATCATCGGGGTTTGCGGAACCGCCCTGAAACTCTGAAAAAATGGCCTGATAGGGCTTGCGCATGACGTTGGCCAGCACATTAAGGCGGCCGCGATGCGGCATGCCGATCACGATTTCCTTGATGCCCAGTTGCCCGCCACGCTTGATAATCTGTTCCAGTGCCGGCACTGCTGATTCACCGCCATCCAAACCAAAGCGCTTGGTGCCGGTGTATTTAACATTGAGAAACTTCTCGAAGCCCTCGCCTTCAATCAGGCGCTCTAGAATGGCGCGCTTGCCCTTTATGGTGAAGTCGGTCTGGTTGCGAATGCCTTCAATGCGCCGCTGAATCCACGCTTTGACGTCCGGTTCCTGAATGTGCATGAACTCCACACCGATGGAGCCGCAATAGGTTTCTTTCAAAATGGCGAGAATCTCACGCAGTGTCGCCATTTCAAGGCCCAGCACGTGGTCGATAAAAATTGGGCGGTCCATATCGGCATCGGTGAACCCATAGTGCCTTGGGCTCAGCTCGGGGTGTTCAACACGCCCTTCCAGGCCCAGGGGATCAAAGTTTGCAATAAGGTGACCGCGCACACGATAGGCGCGGATTAACATCAAGGCACGAATGGTATCCTTGGTGGCGGTGCGAATAACATCGGCGCTGGGCATGGATCCCGGCATGGCAGCGGGTGCACCAGACGGCTGCGGCGCGGCGCTTGTTTGCGCGACCGGGCTGTCCATCCATTCGCCATTGCCGAAGGCGCCGATGACCCCGGCATCAGAAGGCGCCCAGGTGGCGCCACGCATTTCGTCAAGCATGGTGCGGGTGTCGTCATCGAGCTCCCCGAACCATGCGGCCCACGATGTATCGACGCTGCTGGCATCGTCCAGAAAGCGGGCATAAAGCTCTGCTACGTAAAGCGCGTTTGCACCGCTCAGAAACTGGTCTGTGTGTGTTGCCATGGGTTCAATTGGGAATATTGGGCTTCACGTAGCCGATTTCCACTCCCCTGATCTTCAAGCGCCCCGAAGTTTGTAAAGGCTATCAGGCTTTTAAGGCCTCGACCATAGTCTGTCCGATTAAGGCTGGCGAGGCCGCGACGTGAATTCCGGCTGATTTCAGAGCCTCGATCTTGTCCTCGGCGGTGCCCTTACCGCCGGAAATAATAGCCCCGGCATGGCCCATACGCCGCCCCGGTGGCGCCGTGACCCCGGCAATGAAGCCCACCACTGGCTTTTTGACCTTTGAATCAACAATAAATTGCGCCGCTTCTTCCTCGGCGGTGCCGCCAATCTCACCGATCATGATGATGGCCTCGGTCTCGTCATCGCCCAAAAACAGGTCGAGACAATCGACAAAATTGGTGCCGTTGACCGGGTCACCACCGATGCCGATGCAGGTGGTCTGGCCCAAGCCGGTAACCGTGGTCTGGGCGACGGCTTCGTAGGTCAACGTGCCCGAACGCGAGACGATGCCCACCTTGCCACGGGTATGGATATGGCCCGGCATAATGCCGATTTTACATTCGCCTGGCGTGATGATGCCGGGGCAGTTGGGCCCGATCAGGCGCGTTTTGGCGCCTTCCAGCGCGCGCTTGACGCGCACCATGTCCAGCACCGGGATGCCTTCGGTAATGCAAACCGCAAGCTCCACCCCGGCGTCAATGGCTTCAAGAATAGCATCGGCGGCAAACGGCGGCGGAACGTAAATAACAGAGGCGTTGGCCCCAGTCTTGGTCACCGCTTCAGCCACGGTATCAAACACCGGCAGATCAAGGTGCGTATCGCCACCCTTGCCCGGTGTCACACCGCCGACCATTTGGGTGCCATAGGCAATGGCTTGCTCGGAATGAAAGGTGCCCTGCGCGCCAGTAAAGCCCTGGCAGATGACCTTGGTATTTTTATCGACCAGCACGGCCATGTCAGGCTGCCTCCGCTACGGCTTTGACCACTTTGTCGGCAGCGTCGCCCAGGTCATCGGCAGAAATAATCGGCAGGCCGCTGTCGGCCATAATCTGTTTTCCCAATTCAACGTTGGTGCCTTCAAGGCGCACCACCAAGGGCACATCGAGGCTGACTTCCTTGGCTGCCGCGACCACGCCTTCGGCAATAACATCACAACGCATGATGCCGCCGAAAATATTGACCAGAATGCCCTTAACGTTGGAATCGGAAAGAATCAACTTGAACGCCGTGGTTACGCGCTCCTTGGTGGCCCCGCCGCCAACATCGAGAAAATTAGCCGGGTCGCCGCCGCAAAGCTTGATGATGTCCATGGTCGCCATGGCAAGACCCGCACCGTTGACCATGCAGCCGATGTTGCCGTCCAGTTTGATGTAATTGAGGTCGTGGCGCTGGGCTTCCAGTTCGGCGGGGTCTTCTTCGTCTTCGTCGCGCAGCTCGGCCACCTCTTTGTGGCGAAACAGGGCGTTATCATCGAAGTTCATTTTAGCATCCAGTGCCATAACGGCGCCCGCGCCGGTCACCACCAATGGGTTGATTTCCACCAGCGACGCATCCAGCGCGTTAAACGCCTTATACAACCCCAGGATAAGTTTCACGGCCGAGCCCACCTGCTTGCCTTCAAGACCCAGACCAAAGGCGATTTTGCGCGCCTGGAAAGCCTGGATTCCGACAGCAGGATCAATGGTTTCACGGATAATTTTTTCAGGGGTCTTGGCCGCCACTTCCTCGATATCCATGCCGCCTTCGGTGGACGCCATAATGGTGATGCGCGACGTGGCGCGATCAATCAACATGGAGAGGTAAAGCTCGCGGGCGATATCGCACCCTTCTTCGACATAGACGCGTTTGACTTCCTTGCCAACGGGGCCGGTCTGGTGGGTCACCAGCGTCATGCCCAGCATCTGGTTGGCGGTATCGCGCACATCATCAATGGATTTAACAACCTTAACGCCGCCGCCCTTACCGCGGCCGCCGGCGTGAATCTGTGCCTTGACGACCCACACCGGGTCGCCTGCCATATCTTTGGATAAATCTTTGGCTAATTGCTCGGCCTCGGGTGCGGTGTAAGCAACACCACCCCGAGGCACGGCAACTCCAAACCCAGCCAGTAACTGTTTGGCTTGGTATTCATGGATGTTCATTACGAACAGTTCTCCTAAGAGAGACGGGTCTCTCTACTATTTTTTGCGCTTAGCGGTCTTGCGCTTAGCAGCTTTCTTCTTCGTCTTGCGCTTAGCGGTCTTACGCTTGGCGGCTTTCTTCTTGGTCTTGCGCTTAGCGGCTTTCTTCTTCGTCTTGCGCTTAGCGGTCTTACGCTTGGCGGCTTTCTTCTTGG
>CBFCYL010000005.1:0-70816 GCA_965602455.1 uncultured Thalassospiraceae bacterium
CTCAATTTTTAATCATCAATTTCCAGCTGCTTAGTTATTAGGCAGATTATAGGCCCGTAGGCGTTATTCCGGATCCGGTTCTAATGCCTAAACCCCAGATTATAAACCGTAAAACTGGTTTTGTCCAAACTGGCACAAACCTTGAAATGGTGTCGGGGTCGCGGCCGTGACCGGGACAAAATCGAGATAAACCCGCCCGTCATTTTTTTGGGCACAGCGAACACCAAAGGGGATAAGCGCCATGAAACTGATCATCGCCATCATAAAGCCCTTCAAGCTCGACGAAGTGCGCGAAGCGCTTGCCGACGTCGGCGTTGAAGGCATGACCGTTTCCGAAGTTAAGGGTTACGGCAGGCAACGCGGCCAATCGGAAATTTACCGCGGCGCCGAATACGAAGTCCATTTCCTGCCCAAGGTCAAAATTGAAATCGCCGTCAAGGCGGCCGATGTCGAACGCACCATGGAAGGCATCAAGAACGCTGCCGGCACGGACCAGATTGGCGACGGCAAAATCTTTGTCGTCGATATGGAAAAAGCCATGCGCATCCGCACCGGCGAAACCGATGATGCTGCCCTATAACGCGCAGCAATTTTTTGGAGGAAGACCCATGAAAAGCAAGTTCTCAATTTTACGTTCGCTGCCCATCAAGCTCGGGCTTTTGGCAATGGCCACGCTTGCGGTGGCGGTGGCAACACCGGCGCTGGCGGCGGTTGAAACCGAAACCGCATTTGTGTTTAACACTTTTTCATTCCTGTTTAGCGGCGCGTTGGTCATGTTTATGGCCGCCGGTTTTGCCATGCTGGAATCCGGCCTGGTGCGTTCCAAGAACACGGCAACCATTTGCCTGAAAAACATTGTCTTATTCGCCATTGCCGGCATCACCTATTACGCGGTTGGCTACAACCTCATGTACATGGGTGTTGACGGTGGCTACATCGGCACTTTCCTGCCGTGGGCCGCAGACGACGCGGCAGCAGTCGGTGGCGACTTCAGCGGCGGATATTCGGCCACATCAGACTGGTTCTTCCAGATGGTATTTGTCGCCACCGCCGCCTCCATTGTGTCGGGCGCCGTTGCTGAGCGGATTAAATTATGGCCGTTCCTGATTTTTGTTGCTGGCCTTACGGCCTTCATCTACCCCATCACCGGTTCGTGGCAGTGGGGCGCAGGCTGGCTTTCGGAAATGGGCTTTGTTGACTTTGCCGGCTCCACCCTGGTGCATTCCGTGGGCGGCTGGGCTGCATTGACCGGCGTCATTATTCTTGGCGCACGTCGCGGCAAGTATGGCCCCGATGGTCGCATTCACCCGATCCCCGGCGCTAACCTGCCGTTAGCAACGCTGGGCACCTTTATCCTGTGGCTCGGCTGGTTCGGTTTCAATGGCGGCTCACAACTGGCGCTGGGTTCAGCTGCTGATGCCATCGCCATCGCCAACATCTACGGTAACACATCCATGGCCGCTGCCGGTGGTGTGGTCGCTGCGGCCATCATGACGCAACTGCTGTACAAGAAGGTCGATCTTTCGTTAGCCCTTAACGGTGCCATCGCCGGACTGGTGTCCATCACCGCGGGCCCCGATACACCGACCATCGGCTCGGCCATCCTTATCGGTGGCATCGGCGGCATCATCGTTGTGGTTGCCGTGCCGCTGCTGGACAAGCTCAAGATCGACGACGTGGTCGGCGCCATCCCGGCGCACCTGCTCGCCGGTATCTGGGGCACCATGGCGGTGCCGTTGACCAACGCTGACGCTTCCTTCGCCACTCAGTTGACGGGCGTGGTTGCCATCGGCGCCTTCACCCTGGTGACATCTGCCATTTTGTGGGCGGTGCTGAAGTTCACCGTTGGAATCCGCGTCGGTGCCGAAGAAGAAGAAGTCGGCCTCGACCGGGTTGAGCTTGGCCTCGAAGCCTACCCCGAGTTCGGAAGGGGGGCGCACAGCTCTTAATTCCGATCCCACGCCGGGGCAAACTGCCCCGGCGTTGGGGCCGACGGAGACCGGGCCAACCCAAGGCCATATGGTCGCTCAGGTAACGTCATTTGCAACTTCTGAAACCATCGGCCCCTCAGTTGTTACCAAACCCAAACTAAACTTTACGGCCCCGTGGCAGTTATCCTCGGGGCCGTTTTTTTTGACCCCGTTGCCTGCGATTAAGGCAGTTATCAACGCGCTGCCCATAAACCATGCATACCTGATGCGCGTACCGCCCTGCCGGTTTTCCTAGCGACCTGAAAAACCTCAATTTATATACACGCCCCGGTTGGCCCGCGTCTTGCGTAGCCGTTGGTGCAAATGACCACCGCCACCGGCGTCATCTGGGCGCTGAACGGCGGAACTTGAGCCAATTGGGAACAATTACGAAAGCGGAATTAAAAAATGGAATCACAACCGGGGTTGGGAATGGATGTCTTTTTTGTCCTCATGGGGGCGGCCATGGTTTTGGCCATGCACGCGGGCTTTGCCTTTCTCGAGGTCGGCACCGTGCGCAAGAAAAACCAGGTCAATGCGTTGGTCAAAATCATCGTCGATTTCGCCGTCTCGACGCTGGCCTATTTTTTCATCGGCTATGCGGTCGCCTACGGGGTCACCTTCTTTGCCTCCGCCGCTATCCTGACCGGGGCCGAAAGCGGTGGCGGTTTTGCCTTCGCCAAAAACGGCTACGACCTGGTGAAGTTCTTTTTCCTGCTCACGTTCGCCGCCGCCATCCCGGCCATCATTTCCGGTGGCATTGCCGAGCGTGCACGCTTCTGGCCACAGGTCGCTGCAACCGCCGTCATCGTGGCGCTGGTCTACCCGACGTTCGAGGGCATGGTGTGGGGTTCCAACTTTGGTTTTCAGGCGTGGATTGAGGCGTCTTTCGGCGCCGCGTTTCATGACTTCGCCGGCTCTGTTGTGGTGCATGCCGTCGGTGGCTGGCTGGCGCTGGGCGCGGTGGTCATGCTCGGCGCGCGTCTGGGGCGTTATAAGCCCGATGGCCGCGTGGTCGGTATTCCACCTTCAAACATACCGTTTTTGGCGCTCGGTTCGTGGATTCTGACGGTCGGCTGGTTTGGTTTTAACGTCATGAGCGCACAATCGGTCGAAGGCGTCAGCGGCCTGGTGGCCATGAACTCATTGATGGCCATGGTCGGCGGCACGCTGGCGGCGCTGGTCGCGGGCAGAAATGACCCCGGCTTTATTCACAACGGCGCGTTGGCCGGGCTGGTTGCGGTGTGCGCCGGTTCCGACATCATGCACCCCATCGGTGCGCTGGCCACAGGCAGCCTTGCCGGGGCGTTGTTCGTGTGGGGCTTTAACATGGCGCAAAATAAATGGCGCATTGATGATGTGCTCGGCGTGTGGCCGTTGCACGGCATGTGCGGCGCGTGGGGCGGCATCGCCGCGGGCATTTTCGGGCTGCAGGCGTTGGGCGGGCTGGGCGGCGTATCGTTTACGGCGCAGTTGGTTGGCACACTGGCCGGGGTGGGTTTCGCCACCGTTGCCGGCTTTGCGGTTTACGGGGCGTTGAAAGCCACCATCGGCATTCGCCTTGATGCCGAACAGGAATTCAACGGCGCCGATCTTTCCATCCACCAGATCACCGCTTACCCCGAAGACGACGTGCGCGCCACCTGAAGGGCGGATTTCGGCCTTCTGCCTATCGATGCGAAAGCGCAACGACCCCCTTTTTGGGGGTCGTTTGTGTTTTGGCCGCAGCGCTCACTTCGTGGCAAGAACGCCCGTTAAGGGCTTGTAAATAAAGCAACGTGTAAAACATTAAGATGGCCTGGATTGCTGACCAGTTCGATTCCGGACCCCTGCTGCCAGCGGGGTCGCGTGATTATCTTTCGCGCCGCCTGAGCGAGGCGGCGGGGCTGGTGCTCGCTTGCGCGGCGCTGGCCTATGGTGCTGCGCTGGCGTCATACGTGCCTGCCGATCCCTCGCTGAACAGTGCCGCCAGTGGCGCCGTTCACAACTGGCTGGGGCGCCCCGGCGCCATCACCGCCGACCTGATGATGCAGGCTTTTGGTCTGGCAGCGTGGTTACCGGGCATCAGTCTTCTGGCGTGGGGGCTTTGCCTGGTGCGCAAACTGGGCTTTCCTCATGCATGGCTGCGCGTCGTCATGGTGCTGACGGCAACCTTGTTGTTGTGCATGACGGCAACCATTTTAAAACCGTTTGCCGCCTGGCCGCTGGCCGCGCCCATGGGCGGCGTTGGCGGACAGGTGCTGTTGGAACGCACGGTGGCGATGATTCAGTCGTTCGGTGCGCCCGCATCTTTTTTTAATGCAATTACCGTTGCAACCGCGCTGGCCGTTCCCGGCTTTGGCGCTTTTTTCTTTTCATTGGGCCTGCCGACTTCAGACTGGCGCAACGCCGGGCGCGGCCTGTTATGGCTGAACGCATGGGTAGGTCACGCCATTATAATGACCATCCATTTCATTCGCCGTTCGGCCATGGACAACGTGAACACCATTGATGAATTTGATGATGAAGACGAAACCGGAACCGTGGTGCGCACGCGGGCAAAACGCAGCGCGCGGCGCGAGCCGAAAATGGCCAGCCTTAAAATGAAGAAGGGCCTTGTGGCGCCGAAGCCCGCACGCCTAAAGACCGGACGCAAGGAAAAAGCCGAACGCCAGCCGACCTTGAACCTGATGCCTGATGACGGCTACCGGGTGCCGCCGCTGGACCTTCTTGATGTGCCGGACCCATCGCGCGCCTCTGCCCAGCCTTCGGCTGAATCCCTTGAACAAAATGCCATGATGTTGTCGAGCGTACTGGAAGATTTTGGCGTGCGCGGCGAAGTGGTCAAGGTCAGGCCCGGCCCGGTTGTAACCCTTTATGAACTGGAGCCCGCACCGGGCACTAAGACATCGCGCGTGATCGGCCTTTGCGATGACATTGCGCGTTCCATGAGCGCGGTTTCAGTGCGCGTCGCCACGGTGCCGGGGCGCAACGTTATTGGCATTGAGCTGCCGAACCAGAACCGCGAAATGGTTCACCTGCGCGAACTGCTGGCGGCGGCGGACTTTGAAAAAACAAAGGGCGCGCTAACGCTGGCGTTGGGTAAAGACATCGGCGGTATGCCGGTCAATGTTGACCTTACGCGCATGCCACATCTTTTGATTGCCGGCACCACCGGTTCGGGCAAATCGGTTGGCATTAACGCCATGATCCTTTCGCTGCTTTACCAGCACGCGCCGCACCAGTGCCGGTTCATTATGATCGACCCGAAAATGCTGGAGCTTTCCGTTTATGATGACATCCCTCATTTATTGACGCCAGTGGTGACCGATCCGTCCAAGGCGGTGGTGGCATTAAAATGGGCGGTGCGCGAAATGGAAGAACGCTATCGTGCCATGAGCCAGATGGGCGTGCGCAACGTTACCGGCTACAACCAGCGCCTGCTTGAGGCGCAAAAGCGCAATGAAGACCTGACCCGGCGTGTGCAAACCGGCTTTGACGACGACGGCAAGCCGGTGTTTGAAGACCAGCCGCTTTCCATGGAGCCGCTGCCCTATATCGTGGTGGTGGTCGATGAAATGGCCGACCTGATGTTGGTCGCTGGCAAAGATGTAGAGGCCGCCATCCAGCGTTTGGCGCAAATGGCGCGCGCGGCGGGTATTCACCTTATCATGGCCACACAACGCCCCAGTGTTGACGTAATTACCGGTACAATTAAGGCCAACTTCCCCACAAGGATCAGTTTTCAGGTTACCTCGAAGATTGACAGCCGCACCATCCTTGGTGAACAGGGCGCAGAACAGCTTCTCGGCCAGGGTGATATGTTGTATATGGCGGGCGGCGGGCGCATAACCCGTGTGCACGCACCGTTTGTTTCAGACGAAGAGGTTGAAGAAGTTGTTTCTCATATCAAGAGCCAGGGCCGCCCGGCCTACCTTGAAGCGGTTACCGAAGAGCCTGATGGCGGCGCCATTGGCCCCGCAGCCGGTGGCGGCTCCAGCGAAGATGCCCTTTATGACCAGGCTGTTGCCCTTGTCGCCCGCGAAGGCAAGGCGTCAACCAGCTTTATCCAGCGCCACCTGCAAATCGGCTACAACCGCGCTGCGCGCATTATCGAACACATGGAAGCACAAGGCGTGGTCAGTAAGGCCAACCGCGTTGGGCGTCGCGAGGTTTTGATTGGCGATGTCAGCGCACAAGCATCCTGAACCGGTATCGAGCCTGAGCGCGAGCGCGCCCGGTATTCCAAACAGCCACTTTCCGTTGCGCGCCGTTACGGTGTTTATGTTCGCCGTGGCGTTGGCCGTGGCAATGGCGGCCTTGTTGTTACCGCGCGACAGCCACGCCCAACAGCCCGCCCCGCTGGATAGTAACGCAACAGCCGAAGTGCGCCGCATTCAAGATTATCTGAATGGCCTTTCCACCATTGAAGCGCGCTTTGTTCAGGTTACCTCCAAGGGGGCGATGGCGCGCGGGAGGTTATGGCTGCAGCGTCCGGGAAGGCTGCGCTTTGATTATGACCCGCCGGTACCCATCTTGATTGTTTCCGATGGTGAGACGCTTTTGTTCAAGGACGAAGAACTGGAGCATTACAGCTACACAAGCTTTGACGATACGCCCGCTGCTTTTTTTGTCGGCGCGAACATTGATTTCTTTACCGGCAACCTGACGATAACCAACTTTGAGCGAGACCAAAACAGTCTGTACCTTTCGCTGGTCAATAAGAAAGACCCACGCGGTGGTGCCATGACTCTGGTAATGAACGCCAAGCCGGTGCAGTTGCGAAAGTGGATGGTGGTGGATGCCCAGGGTGTCTCGACAACCGTGTCGTTGCTGGCGCCCGCGTTTGGGCGTCCCGTTGACCCCGGCCTGTTTGAGGTCGAACAGCGCTGGCGCACCGAACGCGACGCCAAGCGCGAGCGGGACTAGGGCGCCCCCTTAGCTGAGATTCCTTTTACTAAAATCTTATGCTTGCTTAGATTCCAAAGTGTTGGCACCCCTTGAACCGAAAACCGCAATCCCCATATCTTTAGTCAGGAGGCCGCGCCATAACATTGCGATGGCCCCCATTGGCACCAATTGGGCTATCCCCCCCAGCCCCAGGTGCCTCCCAGAAATGGGTCTCAAAGCCCGGCCGGAGCCCCCTCAATGGCCGGGCTTTTTTTGTCTGTGTTTTGGGTGCGCGCCTAATTTACCGACACGGGCTCAATATCGGTGCTCGCCGCAAGGCGGTAGCCACCCGGTTCGGTCAGCAACAGTTCGGCGTTGCTGGGGTCGCGCTCTATTTTCTGGCGCAACCGATAGACATGAGTTTCAAGGGTGTGTGTCGTAACCGCTGCATTATAGCCCCACACTTCTCCCAGCAGGATATCGCGACTGACCACACCGCCGCCATGCAGATACAGAAACTTCAAAATTTGTGCTTCCTTATCCGTCAGGCGAATGACGCGTTCGCTTTGACTTTCGACCAAGGTGCGTTGTGCTGGCTGGAACCCATAATCGCCAATGGCGAGGATAGCGTCATCACTCATTTCATACTGGCGAATGTGAGCGCGAATGCGGGCCAGCAAGATGCCAAGCTTGAACGGCTTGGTCACATAATCCGTGGCGCCCGCGTCAAGGCCGCGAATGGTGTCTTCTTCCTTATCGGCGGCGGTCAACATAACAATCGGTGTTTGCAGGCCCGCCTTGCGAATCTGCTGACAAACCTCAAACCCGGTGATATCGGGCAGGCCAACGTCTAGAAGGACAAGGTCGAAATATTCCCCCTGCGCCGCGGCAACACCCTCACAGCCGGTGCCGACATCATGGCAGGAATAACCTTCCAGCGCCGGCAGCTGCTCAGCCAGCATGGCGCGCATGAACGCATCATCCTCGATGATCAAAATGCGCTTGCCCTTCGCCATGTTTAGCCCCCAACCATCGATGGGCCCAAGGCCCATACTATATTTGTTATTGTGCCACATCGTTGGTGTATCGCAATAGTATAGGGTACAAACCGTCCGAAACCAAAGCGGGCCGAAGCGTCTTTCCTCGCCTGAGCGAACGCGCTATGTTCCGCGCAGGGCCAAGCCCGCTTAAGAACCTGCAAAAAAAGACCTGAGAAGCACCATGCCACACCGCCAAAACCCGCAAAGCATGCCCGCCAGCCGGGAGCCAACCTCTCTGGTGGCGGTGGACCGCGCCGTTTCCGAACTTCGCCGGGGGCGTGCCGTGGTCATTGCCGCGGCCGATGGCGGCGCCGTACTGGCGCTGGCCGGTGAGGCCGTGGATGGAGAAGCCGTTCGCGCCTTAAGCCAGACCGCCCAAGGAAAACCCGTGCTGGCCATTACACGGCGCCGGGCCATTCGGCTGGGGCTGGCCGGTGACGCGGTGGGCGATGACCGACTGGTATTGGGAATCACCTTTGCCGACGTGCCTGATGAAAGCCAAGACCTTAATGCAGAACGCCTGAGCCGGCTGGTCGACCCCCTTTTAAGCCCCGAGCCCGGCGACACCGAAGGTGCCAACGTGGTGGCCGTGGCCCGCCATGGCGCCGAGACCGCCGCTGTCGGCCTTGCCAAGATAGCGCGTCTGTTGCCCGCCGCCCTGGTCGCCGCCATCACCGACCCCGAAGCCGAAGACCTTGCGCCATGGGCGTTGCGCCACGACCTTGCCATGGTAGACGCTGGCGATGTGTTCCAGTTTGAGCGCACGGCGGCAAGAACCTTAAAGCGCGTCAGCGAGGCGCGGGTGCCGCTGGCCGACGCCGAAGGCGCGCGCGTGCTGGCCTACCGGCCGATGGACGGCGGCCTTGAACACATTGCCATCGTCATCGGTGAGCCCGGCGCGGACGAAAACGTACCGCTGGTGCGGTTACATTCGGAATGCTTCACCGGCGATCTTCTGGGATCCTTGCGTTGTGATTGCGGCGACCAGTTGCGCGGCGCGCTGGCGGCTATCGCAAAAGACGGTGCGGGCGTGCTGGTTTATCTGGCGCAGGAAGGACGCGGCATCGGCCTGGCCAACAAGTTGCGCGCCTACACCCTGCAGGACGGCGGTCTCGACACGCTGGATGCCAACGAAGAGTTGGGCTTTGACGCCGACGAACGCGTTTACCTGCCAGCGGCGCAGATTTTAAAAGACTTGGGGCTGAAGCAGGTGCGCCTGCTGACCAATAACCCCGACAAGGTGACGGCGTTATCCGGTTTCGGCATCGACGTGGTGCGCCGCGAGCCCCACGCCTTTCCCGCCAACCGACACAACGAGCGCTACCTTGAAGCCAAGCGCGTCAAGGGCGGGCACCTGTTTTGATGGCGGGCCGGGCGGCCATTTTTGCCCGCCATGGTGTGCGCCGGGGGCAATAATCACCCCCCAACAGCACCATTTCGGGTCTGTAACATCTTATAACCAATTGTAATTCCTATAATAATAGTTTGGCACCCGGTTTGCATTGCTTAAGGCACTGAACCCCGTTTTGGGTCTGGCTGCGCGTTCTGTGCCTGTGTGCTGGCGCGCGCCCGACCCGCAACCCGGAGTGCACAACCGTGCTTGAGCTAACCACCGCAGCCGAGGCCCGCGCCAACGCCATTATCCGCCCCGCCGCCGCACCGGTGGCGACGCCGCCGGGCGCTGACCCAGACGCGGGAAGCGCCGAAGGCGGCCTGTTTGACGCTGTGGTTGATTCCATCAACCCCCTGCAACACCTGCCGGTGGTTGGCCCCGTTTACCGCGCCGTGAGCAACGACGCCATTTCGCCCGTCGCCCGCATGGCCGGGGGCTGGCTGTTTGGTGGCCCGGCAGGTCTGGGCATTAGCGCAGCAAGCGCGTTTGTTGAAATGGTGACCGGGCAGGATCCGGGTGAAATGGTGCTGGGCTGGCTTACGGGTGATGACGCTGAAAAAAATGTTGCCAAGGCCGCCGGCAAAACCCCGGCAACGCCAACCAGCGACGGCCCGTTGCTGGGCGAAGTCGACAAGCGTTCCGGTGCCAATGCGGCGATGCTGGCGCAGGCCGAAGACGAACGCTACGCCGGGGTCGGTGCCAGCGAAGCCGTGGTGGGCTGGTCATCCAACATATGGGCACAGCGCGCGTTGAGCGAAGCGGCGGGCAAGTATGACGCTACCAATACCTTGTCTGAAAAAAGCAAAGGCAAGGCGGATGGCGGGCGTTTCGAACGCGTCATATAACCGGAACGCAGGGCTGGCTCAGTGGCGCTCGCCAAAGATAGCGCTGCCAACGCGAACGTGCGTGGCGCCGAACTGAACGGCGGTTTCAAAGTCACCGCTCATGCCCATGCTAAGTTGGTGCAGCCCACAGCCTTCGGCCAGCTTGGCCAGCAGGGCAAAGTGCAACGATGCTTCCTCGCTAACCGGCGGGATGCACATCAACCCCCGAACATCGAGCCCCAGCTCATCGCGACACAACCGAACAAAGGCTTGTGTGTCGGCGGGTGCAACGCCGGCTTTTTGTTCTTCTTCGCCGGTGTTTACCTGAATGAAAACGGCCAGTTGCTTTCCGGCACCTTCCATGTCGCGGGCCAGGGCGCGGGCCAGCTTCTCGCGGTCAACGGTTTCGATTACATCGAACGTGGCGATGGCCGCTTTTACCTTGTTGGTTTGCAGCGGACCGATGAGATGAAGCTCAACATCCGGGTACGTTTCACGAAGTGCCGGCCATTTGGCTTCGGCCTCCTGCACACGATTTTCGCCAAAGACGCGCTGGCCGGCATCCAGCGCAAGGCGCACCGTTTCAGGTGGGTGGGTCTTGGAAACACAAACAAGCCGGGCGCCACCTTTTTCGCGCCCGGCGACGGCCAGGGCGGCATTTATTTTGCGCCCGACGTCGGCAAGGTTCCGGGCCACATCAGTCGTGGTATCGGGGGCGGGGTTTTCGTCGGCTGTGGGCATGATTTCTGAATTGTAATGGGGCCCGGCCAGTAAGCAAAGCCGCTAAACAAAAAGAAAGGGCGGCCCGAGGGCCGCCCTTTCAGAGCAATATCGAAATGTCTTCTTTATTAGAAGCCGATTTCGATGCCACCGATGAGGGCGGAGCCATCAGCTGCAGCAGCGCCAGTATCAACGTCGGCGCGGCCTCTGAGGTAGGTAGCCGTAAGAACAACGCCGGAACCGAGGTCATAGTTGCCGGCAAGGATGATGACTTCATCATTGTCGTCACCAACAGCAGCGGTGCCATCGTCTTCAGCGGCCATGAAGCTTGCGCTAACTTCGTAAGCGCCGGCAGCGTAGGAAACGCCGATTTCATAGGCAGAACCATCATTGGCGTTGTTGCCGTTGCCTTCGCCTTCAAACGCGCTGTAAGAACCACCAAAGCTGATGCCGTCAAAACCTAACACCAGGCCGCCACGCAGCGTGCTGACGTTACCGTTGTTGTCGTTGAAGTAAGACACGTCGGCGTCAACACCGGTACCCTGGAAGTCACCGGCGTAGGCAATACCAAAGCTGGAGCTGTCCTGAGTCTGGACGCGCGTAACTTCACGACCCTGATCCGTACCAGCGAAACCTTCGCCCATACCGTAGGAGGTAAAGAGGGTGAAGCCGCTCAGCTGCGGAGTGACATAACCAACCTTGATGGTTTTGTCGCCGAAGCCAGCGAGGTCAGGAGCGGCGGCGGTGTAGCCGTTGGACCAGCCGCTAACATCGCCAAAGTCAAACTTGGAGACGCGCGGTGCACGAACGGCAAAGGCGTCGATCTGGTGAGCGTGGGAGCCCATGCTAACAGCGCCGAACTGGTCGCTGGAGATGGTCAGGGAAGACTCATCAATGATGCTACGGGAAGCGCCGGTCAGTTCGTTACGGCCAGCGGTGCCGTTGGCTTCCAGTTCGAAGCGCAGGGCAAACTTGAGACCGTTGTCAGTTTCGGTGGATCCGCGGAAGTAAATTTCGCTGTTGGACCACATGGCCAGATCAACGCTAACGTCACCAACTTCGGCGTGGTTGACGTTGGCAACATACTGACGAGCAAAGCCGCTAAGGCCAAGCTTGATTTTTTCGCCCGCAAAAGAGGGGGCTGCGAATGCAATCACGGACACAATGGCCGTGGTGCCAAGAAGGATCTTTTTCATAAGTAACTCCTATTTGTTTTTTCTCCCATCGTCCCCTCTGCCGGCCCCGGCCCGGTTCATCCGGCCCTGGTGCCACTTGTGGCAAGAAAGTCACGATGGGTGTTATCCCCAAAATGGATGAATGAAACCTAAGCCCTGAACACCGAATCCGTCAACGGGAACCAAGCCCCCGGCGGCATTATTTCCCCCGGCGTGGTATTTTTGCCACACTGCGGTCACGGGCCGGAACCGGGGCAAAACCGGGGCCGGGGCCAAAAACCCCCGGTTTTAGGGCCTGCTTGGGGGGCGGGCCATAGGGCCGGGGCGGGTCACCTGTATATGGTGGTGGGCAGCCAGGAGCCTGTGGGCCTGTGGGCCTGTGGGCCTTAGAGCCTGTGGGGCTGGGGGGTATTTGGGGGCAACATTCACCGATTGCCGGGGCCGGGCTTCTCAGTATGATGTGGGGCCTTGTGGGCTTTAATATATATAGGCAGGCTTTAGTATATACAAATGTCGTCTTCACTGGCCCGGTGGGTGGGTGACAAGGCCAACGAACAAAATACAACCTGAAGGAAACGGGGTTTTCTGTACCATGAATAAATTTACGCTTCGCACCGCCGGCCTTATGGGGGTCGCCTTGGTTTTTGCCCTTTCCGCCTGTTCCGGGATTCAGGGCGGCAAAGTCCGCATTCCCAAGAGCGCCGACCAAAAAGGCACAATGGACCAGAACCGAACCGTTTACGAAGGCGACCCCGAGCGCGCGGGCATCTTCGGTTCCGAAGGCCTGAACATTTTCAACAACGAAAAAAGCGCGACGGGCGCGGCATCTTCCGGCGGCGGCATCGGTGTTAACAGCTTCCTGTGGCGCGCCACGCTCGATACCGTGGCGTTCATGCCGGTTAATTCAGCCGACCCGTTTGGTGGTGTTGTCATAACCGACTGGTACGCGCCGCCGGAAACGCCAAGCGAGCGTTTCAAGCTGAACGTTTACATTATTGGCACAGCCTTGCGCGCAGACGGGGTCAAGGTTTCCTTGTTCCGCCAGGTTGCCGGCGCGGGTGGAAACTGGCGCGATGCACAGGCTGAACCGGGCGCCGGACGTAAACTTGAAGATGCCATCCTGACGCGGGCACGACAGTTACGCAACGAAACACGGCAACAGAATAATTAACCGCCGAACTATTACGCTAGACACCTTACCCCATCCGGATACCCTGAATGGCCATACGGTCCGTATCCAGTTTTAAGAGCAGCCCCGCATGACCACCCAAGTTCCGCCAGCCACAACACCACAAGACGAACGCTACAACTTCAAGGAAGCCGAGGCCCGGTGGCAACGGGTGTGGGCCGAACAAAATGTCTTTGTCGTTACCGAAGACCCCACACGGCCAAAGTATTATGTGCTGGAAATGTTTCCCTATCCTTCGGGGCGCATTCATATGGGTCACGTTCGCAACTATACGCTGGGTGATGTGGTCGCGCGCGTCAAACGCGCACAGGGCTTTAATGTGCTGCACCCCATGGGCTGGGATGCGTTTGGCCTGCCGGCGGAAAACGCCGCCATCCAGAACAAGACGCACCCTGCAAAGTGGACCGACCACAACATCGCCGCCATGAAAGCACAGCTCATGACCATGGGGTTGAGCTATGACTGGAGCCGGGAGGTCGCAACCTGCAAGCCCGAATACTACAAGCACGAACAAAAAATGTTTCTCGACTTCCTGAAGGCGGGCCTCGCCTACCGAAAGGAATCATGGGTCAACTGGGACCCGGTTGAACAAACCGTGCTGGCCAACGAACAGGTGATTGACGGCAAGGGCTGGCGTTCGGGTGCGGCGGTTGAAAAGAAAAAACTTTCACAGTGGTTTTTAAAAATCACCCATTACGGCGACGACCTGCTCCATGAGCTTAAAACGCTGGATCGCTGGCCCGATAAAGTTCGCATCATGCAGGAAAACTGGATTGGACGCTCGGAAGGCGCGCGCGTATTTTTTGACCTGGTGGCCAACGAAAACATCAGCGACGACAAGCTGGAGATTTACACCACGCGGCCCGACACCTTGTTCGGTGCATCGTTCATGGCCATTGCCGCCAACCACCCGCTGGCGCTGGGACTGAGTGAACAAAACGCAGACCTGAAAGCTTTCATCGCCAAGTGCAGCGCGCTGGGCACATCGGAAGCCACCATTGAGGCCGCCGAGAAAGAAGGCTTCGCGACCGGCCTGAAGGCAAAGCACCCGTTCATCGAAGGGGCTGAGCTGCCTATTTACGTTGCCAATTTTGTGTTGATGGAATACGGCACCGGCGCCATCTTTGGCTGTCCGGCGCACGACCAGCGCGATCTGGATTTCGCGCGTAAATATAAGCTGGCGGTTATTCCCGTTGTCGCACCGAAAGATATTGCCGGCACGCAAGGCGAGGCAGCCTTTATAAAGGCGCTGGCTGAAACCGCCACGGAGGCCTTCTGTGACGACGGCGTGGCCATTAATTCCGGATTTCTCAACGGCCTTAGTGTGATAGAGGCCAAGCGCGCGGCCATCGAAGAACTTGCCGCCAACAACCGGGGTGAAGGCAAGGTGCAATATCGCCTGCGCGACTGGGGCGTGTCGCGCCAGCGTTACTGGGGTTGCCCCATTCCCATTATCCGCTGTGATGCCTGCGGCGAAGTGCCGGTGCCGGAAGAAGACCTGCCGGTCGAACTGCCCGACGATGTTGAGCTGGGCGGTGCCGGAAACCCGCTGGCCCTGCACCCGACATGGAAAAACGTGGGCTGCCCGACATGCGGCAAGCCGGCGAGCCGCGAAACCGACACGTTCGATACCTTCTTTGAAAGCTCGTGGTATTTTGCCCGCTTTGCCGACGCCCACAACGAACAAACCGGGTTTGACAAAGCCAAGGCTGAGTACTGGCTGCCGGTGGACCAATACATCGGCGGCATTGAACACGCCGTGTTGCACCTTTTATATTCGCGCTTTTTTACCCGCGCGCTGAAAGATTGTGGATACCTGGACCTGAAGGAACCGTTCGCCGGGCTGATGACCCAGGGCATGATCTGCCATGAAACGTATCAGGATAAAGACGGCAACTGGTTAACGCCAGAAGAAGCCGAAACATTGGGTACCGATATGGTGACACAGGGACGTTCGGAAAAAATGTCCAAGTCGAAAAAAAACGTCGTCGACCCGGAAAAAATTATTGGCGGCTACGGCGCCGACACCGCGCGCCTGTTTATGCTTTCCGACAGCCCGCCGGATCGCGACCTCGACTGGACGGACTCCGGTGTTGAGGGGGCGTGGCGTTATGTTGGTCGCTTGTGGCGACTGGTAAATAGCCGCGCCGATCAACTGCCCGCAAGCGGTAGCGCACAACCTGCCGAGTTGGGTGACGCGCAAGCGGCGCACCGACAGGCCCACAAAACCATCGCTGCCGTCAGCAAAGACCTGGATGCCTTTCATTTTAACAAGGCGGTCGCCCGCCTTCGCGAGCTTTCTAATGCGCTTGAAGAACTGGACGCATCCGATGGTGCCCAGGCGTGGGTTTTGCGCGAGGGGTTTGAGGCATTGACCATAATGATCGGCCCGATGATGCCGCACCTGGGCGAAGAACTTTGGCGCCGCCTTGGCCACGACACGCTGCTGGTCAACGAGCCATGGCCCGAGGCCGAAGCCGCATTGCTGGTGGATGATACCGTTACCGTCGCCGTGCAGGTCATGGGCAAGTTGCGCGGCAAGCTGGAGCTACCCAAGGATTGTGATGCCGCCGAAGCCGAAGCGCGGGCGCTGGCGCTGGAAAACGTTCAGGCCGCCATGGATGGCAAGACGGCAAAAAAAGTAATCGTCGTTGCGAACAGGATTGTGAATGTCGTTATCTAGGGTGCAAAACGTTGTCGCTATCGCCGCCGTTCTGTTGACGGTAGCAGCGTGTGGCTACCGCCCGCTATATGGTCCTTCCAGCACCAACGCCCGCGTTGAAGGCCAGCTTGCCGGCGTTAGCATCAAGCCGATTGCCGATCGCGTCGGCCAGATGATGCACACCGAACTTTCCCGCCGCCTTAACCCCGGCGGCCAGGCCGCGCGCCCAAGCCACAGCCTTGCGGTTACACTTTCTGAGAGCGTGCAACACCTGGCGGTGGAACGCGACACCTTTGCCACCCGCGCTAACCTGACCGTAACCGCCAGGTATGTACTGGTGCGTACCGTCGATAGCGTGCTCGTTGAGGAAGGTAGTGATTCGGTTGTTGCCAGTTACAACCTGCTGAGCAGTGACTACGCGACCCTGGTCGCCGAAAAGGATGCCCGCAAGCGTGCCGTGGGTGAACTGGCGGAACAGCTGCGCAACCGCATCGCCATTTATTTCCATGGCCCCGGTGCCGGCGAACCCCTGGCCGATACCAAAACAGACGCAGCAAAAGAAGGGGAGCCGCAATGAAACTAAACGCCGGTGGTATACGCGCCTTCCTTGGCAAGCCAGACGCCGCCATGCGCGCCGTTCTGCTTTACGGCCCCGACACCGGGCTGGTGAAGGAGCGCGCCGAGGCATTGGCCAAAACCCGCGTTGCCGACCTGCACGACCCCTTTGGCGTGAGCGAACTGGGGGCGGGCGATTTAAAAACCGACCCGGCACGCCTTGCCGACGAGGCGCAGGCGCTCTCATTGGGTGGCGGCGGGCGCGTGGTGCGCGTTCGCCAGGCCACCGATGGGTGTTCGGATGCGGTGCGCTCTTTTCTCGAGCTCGATACTCCGGCCGAGGCCATGGTGCTGATAGAAGCCGGCGAGCTTGGCCCCCGGTCCAGCCTGCGCAAGCTTTTCGAGGGCGCCGCGAACGCCGTGGCCCTGCCGTGTTATGCCGATGGCGCGCGCGACCTCGCCGATGTGGTGCGCCAGACGCTGAGCAAAAACAACCTGACCATTGGCCGCGACGCCATGGCCGCGCTGGTCCAAAGCCTGGGCGCCGACCGCGGCCTGACCCGTGGCGAGCTGGAAAAACTGGTGCTTTATAAGGATAGTTCCGGAGAAGTAACGATTGAAGACGTTGCCGCCGTGGTCGGTGACGCCGCCGCAACCTCGATGGATGATGTGGTCAACGCCGCCGCCGTGGGTGACGCCGGGGCACTGGATTCGGCGCTGTCAAAAACACTGGGCGAGGGTGCCAACCCGGTTCAGGTGGTGCGCGCCGCACAGCGTCACTTCCAGCGCCTGCATCTGGCGGCTGGCGAAATGGCCAAAGGAAAATCTGCCGGTGATGCCATGAAGGCATTGCGCCCGCCGGTGTTTTTTCAAAATCAGGACCGCTTCGTCCACCAGCTTCGCCTGTGGCCGGTATCCCGGTTGGCTAGAGCCTTCGAGCTGCTGACCGAGGCCGAACTGGGGTGCAAGTCCACGGGGCTTCCGGCGGAAGCCATCTGTGGGCGCGCGCTGATACAGATAGCCCAAGCGGCGCGCTCAGCGCGGCGTTAATTCATACTAGGAAAACGGATGCCACAACTGCGGCCAGGGCTTTCCCCGAGGCCGGTTGACGGGCACGTTGTTGGTTATCAGTGCCACCGCCAGCATGATGACGGCGCCGAGCGCCACCGGAAACAGCACATACGTAAAGCCCAGCGCGTGAACGGCGTCCGAGCCGATAACGGCAATTAACGCCGTGGCGCCGCCGGGCGGGTGCAGGCTGCGGGTCAGTTGCATGGCAAAAATGGCCAGCGCACCGGCCAGCGCAATGGAAAGCCAGCTGGCTTCGCCCAGCGCCTGGAACACCGCCACACCAACAATCGCTGAAACGATGTGACCGACCACAAGATTATAGGGTTGTGCCAATGGGCTGGAGGCGGCGGCATACAACAAAACAGCCGACGCCCCGAACGAGCCGATCATCAGACTGAGATCATCGCCGCCAAGCCACCACTGCTCAACCAGTGCCACCGCGCCGAGACCGGCAAAAGCGCCCAGCGCCGATAACGCCATTTGAAGAACGCCCGGACGCTTGGCCGGGGGGTGTGTGCGCGCTGTTTCTGTTTTAGGTTCGGCTTCAACCATAATGGCGGGCCCTAGTTTTTCGCCAGCCGGGCCAACACGCCATCGAGCTGTTCCAGTGTTTCATAATTTATGGTGAGTGAGCCCTTGCCGCCACGGTCGTTGATCAGGACCTTCAGGCCCAGCTGGCTGGAAAGATCATTTTCCAGCGCCAGGGTGTCGGCGTCTTTCGGTTTGGTGCCGCGACCCTTGGTGCGGCCCTTGTCGCCACGGCCCTTTTTCACCAGCGCTTCGGTCTGACGAACGTTCAAGCCGCGCTTGACCACATCAATGGCCAGGCCCGCCGGGTCTTCGGCGCCCAGCAACGCACGTGCGTGACCCGCCGAAATGCGGCCATCATCCAGCATGGTCTTGATGGCTTCGGGCAAGGCCAGCAGGCGCAACATGTTGGCCACGTGCGGGCGGCTTTTGCCCAGCGCGTCGGCCAGCGCTTCCTGGGTGTGGCTAAACTCATCTTGCAGGCGCTTGTAGCCTTCGGCTTCTTCCAGCGGCGAAAGGTCCTGACGTTGCAGGTTTTCAATCAGCGCCACTTCCAGCGTTTCACGATCGTCGAAGTCGCGCACAATAACCGGCAGTTCATGCACCTGCGCCAGCTGCGCCGCGCGCCAGCGCCGTTCACCGGCGATGATTTCAAACTGCCCTTCGCCGTCTGCCAGCGGTCGCACCAACAAAGGTTGCAGCACGCCTTTTTCGCGAATGGAATCGGCAAGGTTTTTCAGCTCTTCCTCACCAAACCCGTGGCGCGGTTGGTAGACGCCGGGGTGCAGATTGGCAACCAGAACCGCCTTCGGCGACTGACCAGCGTCCTGCGCTGCGAACTCGTTTTCGTCTTCACCCAGCAACGCCGAAAGGCCACGACCGAGACTCTTTTTCTTTTCCGCTATCATACGACTGCGTGTCCTTCCCGTTTCAAAACCTCACCTGCCAAACGCAGGTAGGCTTGGCTGCCTTTGCACGCCATGTCATACATCAACACCGGGCGCCCGAACGATGGCGCTTCCGATACGCGCACGTTGCGCGGGATAACCGTCTTGTAAACCTTGTCGCCAAAATGTTCGCGCACATCGCTGGACACCTGATCGGACAGGTTGTTGCGGCGGTCGAACATGGTCAGCACGATGCCCTGTATTTCCAGTGTCGGATTCATTGTTTGGCGCACCCGCTCGATGGTCTTAACCAAATGGCTAATGCCTTCGAGGGCAAAAAACTCACATTGCAGCGGCACCAAAACCGCTTGCGCGGCAACCAGTGCGTTCAACGTCAACAGGCCGAGCGCCGGGGGGCTATCGATCAAAACATAATCATAGTTTTCGGCGCCGGTTGCGAGCGCGCTTTTTAAACGCGTTTCGCGGTTCTCAACATCGACCAGCTCCAGCTCGGCACCGGACAGGTCCACGCCGGCAGGCACAATATCGAGGCCAGGAATCTCCGTCGGGTGAATGGCGTCTTTTAAATTGGTGCCGCCGATGACCACTTGATAGGTATCGAGCTTGCGTTCGCGCCGGTTGATGCCGAGCCCGGTTGATGCGTTACCCTGCGGGTCGAGGTCGATGAGCAGAACTTTTTGTTTCACCGCCGCCAGCGCCGTGGCCAGGTTGATGGCCGTGGTGGTTTTGCCAACGCCGCCCTTCTGGTTGGCAATGGCGATGATGCGCGGGGTCCGGGCGAGCGCCGGGGTCGGGCTTTCGGCAAAAGCTTTCTCGGTATCAGCCAGCAGCGTTGAAACGGGCGGAGCGGATTCGGTCATTGGGCCTAACCTTTTGTTTTTATTGATGAAAGTTCACCAATTTCAAGAACGGCGGCGGTCGCGTCGGTCACGCTGGGCCAGGCGTCGGACTGCATCTTCCATACTTTGGCTGCCGTGGTCAATTCCGCTTGCCACTGCTTCCCCTTGAGAAACAAGCATTTTCCTGTGGATATCCTGTGGGGAACTGCCAGCGACAGCAGCTTTTCCAGCGGCGCCACGGCTCGCGCCGTCACCACGTCGGCCTTGATGGGGGCCATTTTTTCGATGCGCTCATTGTGGATAACCGCGCCCGCCGCACACTCGCGATTAACGGTGGATAAAAATGTGCATTTCCGCTGGTCGCTCTCTGCCAGATGCACCTCGCCCGCGCCCATAACGGCCAGCACCATGCCCGGAAACCCGGCTCCGGAACCGAGATCCAGCACCCGCGCCCCCGCTTCGATGTGCGGTACCAGCTGGGCGCTGTCGAGAAAATGGCGCCGCCAGACGTCGCCCAGCGTATCGGCACCCACCAGGTTGATGGCCCCCTGCCACTTTGCCAGCAAATCGGCATAAACCTGAAGGCGGGCCAGCGTGGCATCGTCGACGCCGGTCGCGGCCTGAAAAGCCTCGGGCGTCATGGGTGTGGTCATGGGTGTGGTCATGGGCGTTGGTGTGGTTGCGGTTTGGATCATGGTGCGGGCCGGGCTTGTTTCACGTGAAACAGTATAACCTGTCCGGGTCAAAACACCCCCTGAAATTATTGCCAAGGGGGAATGTTTCACGTGAAACAGGCAAAAATTAGCCGTTTCCCGGGATTTCCGTAAATCAGGCGCTTTTGCGTGCGCCATTTCGGACGTGCGCCAGCAGCCGGGTCAGGGCCGCCGGGGTAACCCCGGAAATCCGCGCCGCCTGTCCCAGCGTCGCCGGGCGCACCGCCTTGAGCTTGGCCCGCACCTCGTTGGACAGCCCGGCGATGGCGTCATAGTCCAGGTCTTCAGCCAGCGCCAGCCCCTCGTCGGCGCGAAAGGCACGGATATCGGCATCCTGACGGTGCAGGTAGCCAGCGTATGTGGCCTCGATGCCCAGCTGCTCAGCAATGGCGCCGCTGATTTCCGCCAGTTCGGGCCAGTGGGCAACCAGCGTGGCAAGGCTATGGCCGTGGTGGCCCAGCAGCTCATAGGCGCTGCGGCGGCGGCCATCGGCGTTGACCGTAATGCCGGATATGGCCAGTTCCTGTGGCGTGGCGAGGGTGGTTTTGGCCAATTCGCGGGCGCTTTCAAGGGCTGTGCTTTTGGCCGCAAAGGCCGTGGCCCGGGCGCTGTTCACCAGACCAGCGGCCACGCCCATTGGCGTCAGGCGCGCATCGGCGTTGTCGGCCCGCAGGCTGAGGCGATATTCGGCCCGGGAAGTAAACATTCTATAGGGCTCTTCGGTGCCCAGCGTAATCAAATCGTCGATCAAAACACCTATGTAGGCATCGGCCCGGTCGAGCACAAAATCGCCTGCTGCACCGTCCGCCCCCCCTGCCCCGGCATGCAAGGCAGCGTTGGCCCCGGCCACCAGGCCCTGGGCGGCAGCTTCTTCATAGCCGGTGGTGCCGTTGATCTGCCCGGCGAAAAAAAGCCCCGCCACACGCCGGGTTTCCAGCGTCGGGCCGAGCTCGCGCGGATCAACGTAGTCGTACTCAATGGCGTAACCGGGCTGCAAGATGACCGCTTTTTCCAGCCCCGGGATGGACGCCACCAGTTCGGCCTGCACGACTTCGGGCAGCGCCGTGGAAATGCCGTTGGGGTAAACCACGTCGGTGTCATAGCCCTCGGGCTCAAGAAAAATCTGGTGGCTCTGGCGCTCGGCAAAGCGCACCACCTTGTCCTCGATGGATGGGCAGTAGCGCGGCCCGGTGCCCTCAATCTGCCCGGAATACATCGGGCTTTGTTGAATGTTGGCATCAATAATGGCGTGCGTCGCCGACGTGGTCGCCGTCAAGTAACAATCAATCTGCCGCTGGGTAATGCGCTCGGTCAGGAACGAAAACGGCTGCGGCGTCTCGTCGCCGGGCTGCCTGACCAGCGAAGCCCAGTCGATGGTGCGGCCATCAAGGCGCGGCGGCGTGCCGGTCTTGAGCCGCGCGGTGGGAAAGCCGAGGCGCTTCAGGGTCTCGCCCAGCGCCACCGCGGGGGCCGCGCCAAGGCGCCCGGCGGGTGTGGTTGATGGCCCTAAGTGTATGATACCATTGAGGAAAGTGCCAGTGGTCAGAATCACCGCCGCAGCCTTCATAACGTCGCCGCCGCCCAGCACCACGCCTTCAATGTGGTTTTTCCCATCCAGCAACAGGTCATCAACCGCGCCTTCGTGCAACGTGATGCCCGGTTGTTCATCGAGTAAATCGCGCACCGCCTGTTTGTATAAAACCCGGTCGGCCTGGGCGCGCGGCCCGCGCACCGCCGGGCCCTTGGAACGGTTGAGCATGCGAAACTGAATACCGCCACGGTCGGCGGCGCGGCCCATGATGCCGTCAAGCGCATCAACCTCGCGCACCAGCTGGCCCTTGGCCAGCCCGCCGATGGCCGGGTTGCACGACATTTCGCCAATGGTCTCGAGCCGGTGCGTGACCAGCACGACCCGGGCGCCAAGGCGCGCCGCCGCCGAAGCAGCCTCGCACCCGGCGTGGCCGCCGCCGATGACGATAACGTCGTAATGTGTGGTTTCCGCGTTCATGGCCGGAAGGTAGGGAGCAGCGGACTTTTAGTCAATTGTATGGATTTGCCGCCCCGCTCGCTTCTCCTATGGTGGTCATATAACCGAAGCCACAACGCAACAGGAGACCCGCCATGATCATGACCACCACCGATTCCATCGAAGGGCGCGCCATTGAGCAGTATCTTGGCATCGTCGCCGGGGAAGCCATCATGGGGGCCAACATTTTCAAGGACATGTTCGCCGGTATCCGCGACATCGTCGGCGGGCGCTCCGGCGCCTATGAAAACGAGCTGGCCACGGCCAAGCAACTGGCGCTTGAAGACATCGCTGAGCAGGCGCGCGACCTCGGTGCCGACGCCATTGTCGGCATGGACCTCGACTACGAGGCGCTGGGCGGAAAGGTCAATATGTTGATGGTGGTTGCCAACGGCACGGCGGTGAAGCTGAAATAAAAAATATTTGCCGCTTTATTTGCCAATACAAAACTCAGAAAAAATCAGGTCGAGCAATTCCTCCACATCGACCCGCCCGGTGATACGCCCGAGGTTGCGCACCGCGAGGCGCAAGTCCTCGGCGCCCAGCTCATCAGCGCCGCGCCTTTCATCGCCGACAAAACGTTCAAGGTTTTCGACGCATGCGCTCAGGTGCTCACGGTGGCGGTGGCGCGTTGGCACCGGCGCACCCCCCGCACCCTCGCAACGCGCCACTACGTCGCGGGCCAACGCGTCGAGCAGCACGTCTATGCCGTCGCCCGTTTTGACTGAAAGCGCCAGCGCGGGTTTGCCGGAAACCGTGTCCGGCATTTTGTCGCTCATGTCGCTTTTGTTAATGGCGACCAGCGTGTCGTCATCAATCAGCCCAAGGGTTTCGCCATCAAGCTCCGGCAACGCGGCGCCATCAAAAACGCAAAGCTTGATATCCGCCGCCGCCGCCCAGGCGCGGGCGCGCTTGACGCCTTCCAGCTCAATGGTGTCGCCGCTGCTGTCACCCGCCCGGCGCAGCCCCGCCGTATCGGCAACCAGCAAGGGATAGCCGGCCAGATCCAGGTGCACCTCCACCACGTCGCGCGTGGTGCCGGCAATATCCGATACTATGGCGGCGTCGCGTTTTGCCAGCGCGTTCATCAGCGACGACTTGCCCGCATTGGGCGGGCCGACGATGGCCAGCCGCAAACCGCTGCGTAACCGTTCGCCCGCCCGGTCGTCCTTTAAATGTTTTTGCATTTCTGCCAACACATCGCGAACGGCATCCATCGCCTGGCGCACAATATCGTCGGGCAGTTCTTCTTCAGCAAAATCAAGCACCGCTTCGACCAGCGCCAACGCCCGCAACAGCCGTTCGCGCCAGTCGTCATACAAACTGCCCAACGCCCCTTCCGCCTGTTGCAACGCCTGTTTGCGCTGGGCTTCGGTCTCAGAAGCAATCAAATCGGCCAGTCCCTCAACCTGGGTCAGGTCGAGCTTGCCGTTTATAAACGCGCGCCGCGCAAATTCTCCGGCCTCCGCCGTTCGCAAACCATCCACATGGCCCAGCGCTTCCAGCACCGCGGCGCAAACGGCGATACCACCGTGCAGGTGCAGCTCGGCGGTGTCCTCGCCGGTAAAACTGTTGGGTGCCGGAAACCACAACACCAAGGCGTCATCCAGCGGTGTTTTGGTTTCGGGGTGAACCAGACGCACCAGCGTGGCGTGGCGTGGCGTGGGCAAGGCCTTCATGCCCAGCGCCAAAAGCGAAACGCCAGCACCGGGCCCGGAAACGCGCACCACCGCAACCCCGCCGGTACCGGGGCCGGTGGCGCGGGCGAAAATGGTTTGTGCCGGGGTGAAACCGTTCATGGTCGACAAGAGTAAGGGCTCCGGGCGTTGAGTTAAAGCTTGTATTGACCGGGAAAGTCCCGAAATCTGGGCTATGGATTCCTTCAGCAAAAACCGCCTCGGCGAAAGCACCAGCCCATACCTGCTCCAACACCGCAGCAACCCCGTTCACTGGCAGCCGTGGGCGCCCGATGTGCTGGCCCACGCCCGCGAAAATCAAAAGCCCATATTGTTATCGGTGGGCTATTCGGCCTGTCACTGGTGCCACGTCATGGCCCATGAAAGTTTTGAAAACGACACCATCGCCGCCGTGATGAACGAGCATTATGTTTGCATCAAGATAGACCGCGAAGAACGCCCCGACCTCGACCAGCTTTATCAAAGCGCGCTGCACCTGATGGGCGAACAGGGCGGCTGGCCGCTGACCCTGTTTATCCTGCCGACGGGTGAGCCGTTTTGGGGCGGCACCTATTTCCCGCCCGAGCCGCGCTATGGTCGGCCATCGTTTCCCGAGGTGCTAAAAGGTATCGCCGCCGCACTCAAGGCCGAGCCCGACAAGGTGAACGAAAACGCCAACGCCATTATGACGGCACTCAAGAGCCTTGACCGTGGCGCCGGTGCCACCATTGAGATAGGCGCACTAGACCACGCCGCCCAGGGCGTGCTGAACATGATAGATCCGGTCACCGGCGGCACCCAGGGCGCACCCAAGTTTCCGCAGGTTTCGCTGTTGGGCCTGCTGTGGCGCGGCGCGCACCGGCTGAACAGCACCGCCATGGCAGACGCGGTGACATTGTCGCTGGCCCAGATGTGCAACGGCGGGATTTACGATCACCTCGGCGGCGGGTTCTCGCGCTATTCAACCGATGAAGTGTGGCTCGCCCCGCACTTTGAAAAAATGCTCTACGACAACGCGCAGTTACTGGAACTGCTGGCCGAAGCGTGGGCGGTGACAGGTGACGCACTATATAAAGTGCGGGCTGAAGAAACGGTAACGTGGCTGATGCGCGAAATGGCAATCAGCAAAGACGGCCTGACAGCGTTTGCCAGCGCCCTCGATGCCGACAGCGAAGGCCGCGAAGGCAAGTTTTATATCTGGCAGGAAGCGGAAATCGACACCTTGCTGGGCGACGACGCGACCGCATTTAAAAAAGCCTATGACGTAACCCCGCGCGGTAACTGGCACGAAGGTGGTGCGGGCGCGAACATTTTAAACCGCACCCACACCCCGCCCGACTTTTCAGATGTTGAGGCGGAAGCAGGCTTGAAAACATCGCGCGATATTTTGTTGGAAGCACGCGCCGGACGCGTGCGCCCGGGGCTGGATGACAAGGTGCTCACCGACTGGAACGCCATGATGGTTGCAGCGCTGGCAAGCGCCGGGATTGTTTTCGGCCATGACGACTGGATAGAAATTGCCAAAGGCACGTTTGCATTTATGTGCCGTGAGCTGGAAAAAGACGGCCGCCTTTATCACTGTCAGGCCGGAGAAGGCTTCCAGCCCGGCATGTTGGACGATGTTGCCCACATGGCGCGCGCCGCGCTGGCCCTGCACGCGGCAACCGGCGATGTGGCCTATCTTTCCCGGGCGACGGCATGGACGCGCGAAGCCGACACCTTCTTCCGCGACGAAGCGGCGGGCGGTTATTTCACCAGCGCCCACGATGCCGCCGATCTGGTGGTGCGGATTAAAAACTTTTCCGACCACGCGGTGCCCAGCGGCAACGCCGTCATGGCGGAAGTGCTGGCCCGGCTTTTCCACATGACGGCCGATGCATCATACGGTGAGCGCACCGAAGCCGTGTTTGCGGCGCTGCCCGGTGGCGGGCCGGAACACCTTATCAACGCTTCGTGGTCAACGGGCGCGGCGGAACTGTTACAAAAAGGCGTCAGCATAATCATTGTCGGCGATGGCGCGCCAGCCGATACGCTGGCGCGTGCGGCTGCGGCCAGCGGCCATCCGCTGCGCATCATTCAGCGTATTGCCGATACCAGCACGCTTGACCCCGGTCATCCGGCGGCGGGCAAGGCTATGGTCAATGGCGAAGCTGCGGCCTACGTTTGTCGCAGCCAGACGTGTGAGGCGCCGATCACCAACGCGGAGGCCTTGAAGGAACGGCTGCGCTCGGGCTAACCTCAGCCACGCCAGCGCGCACAACCAAGCACTTAAAATAAGGACATGCCCCATGAGCACCATTAAAGCCGTTCGCCTGCACGAAACCGGCGGCCCGGAAAAACTGATATACGAAGACGTAGAGCTTGGCCCCCCCGGCGCCGGCGAAGTGCAGGTGCGCCACGGCGCCATCGGGCTTAATTTTATTGATGTCTACATGCGCACCGGGCTTTACCCGTTGGATCTGCCGCAGGTGCTGGGCATGGAAGGCGCGGGCGAAGTGACCCGTGTTGGCGATGGCGTAAACGATTTTGCCATTGGCGAACGCGTGGCTTACGCCGCCATGCCGCCGGGCGCCTATGCCGAGGCGCGCAATATTGCCGCCGACCGCTTAATTAAAATACCCGATGACGTCACCGACGAAACCGCCGCCGCCATGATGTTACAGGGCATGACCGCGCAATACCTGTTGCGCGGCTGCTACGGCGTAAAAGCGGGCGACACCATTTTAATGCACGCCGCCGCCGGCGGTGTCGGCCTGATTGTCTGCCAGTGGGCGAAGGCGCTGGGCGCCACCGTCATCGGCACCGTGGGCTCGAAAGAAAAAGCCGACCTTGCGAAGGCCAACGGTTGCGACCACGCCATTTTATACCGCGACGAAAACTTTATGGAGAAGGTGCGCGAACTGACGGGCGGCGATGGCGTCAACGTGGTTTACGATTCCATCGGCAAGGATACTTTCATGGACAGCCTCGATTGCCTGAAGCCGCTGGGCACCATGGTCACGTTTGGCAACGCCACCGGCCCGGTTGAGCCCATCAGCCCCATGGTGCTGGCGCAAAAGGGCTCGCTTTTTTTGACCCGCCCGACGCTTTTTACCTACATCGCCAAGCGTGACGCGCTGGAGGCCATGGCGGCCGACCTGCTGGCCCAGGTCACCACGGGTGCCGTCAACATCAGCATCGGCCAGAAGCTGGCGCTGAAAGACGTTGCCAAAGCGCACCAAGCTCTCGAAGCCCGCGAAACACACGGCGCCACCATTCTTATTCCGTAGTCGTAACGCTGATGCCCGCCCATAAAAACGCATGGCACC
This sequence comes from uncultured Thalassospiraceae bacterium, assembly GCA_965602455.1. GTDB lineage: Bacteria > Pseudomonadota > Alphaproteobacteria > Rhodospirillales > Magnetovibrionaceae > CBFCYL01. The sequence continues at coordinate 27,467 of CBFCYL010000005.1, forward strand.
CGCTGTGAGGGCGGTCACTGCCCGCCGCCAGAGCAGGCCTATACTGACGCAACTCAACCGGGGCCCCATGGCCCCGGCCCAACCCCCCACTGGAGAACCACACCATGAGCCGATCCCTGAAAGCCCCCGCCCTGTTGCTGGCCCTGATTGCCGTACTTGCCTGGGCGGCGCCCAGCCACGCCCAGACCACCGACGAGCCCCCCGTCGTCACCACCGATGGTGAAGACGCTACCGATGGCACGGGCGGCGAAACCGAAGGCGGCGAAACCGAAGGCAACTTCAGCCGCGAAATTCCCGGCGGCCTGAAAGACAAGATGACGGAAGAAGAAATCGCCGATTACGAAGCGCAGCTTGAAGGCGCCGAAACGCCGCAGGAGCGCAACCAGATCCGCCAGGAATTACAGCGCATGGCCATCGAACGCCACGTTGAATCCAAACAGGCCATCAGGATGGAAAAGGTTGAGGAGAAGAAAAGCTTCTTCGATACCATACGCGAAGCCGGCGAACGCCGCAGCGCCCGCGAGGCCAAGGACCGCGCCAGCAATGGTGGCAAGTCCAGCGACAAAGGTGGTCGCGGTGGTCGCAGCAGCGGCGGTGGTCGCGGCGGTAATGGCGGCGGTAATGGCGGCGGTAACGGTGGTGGTGGTGGCAAAAACAAGTAGCCCACCGCACAGCGAACATGAAATCTAAAAAACGGCGCTCATCACTGGGCGCCGTTTTTTTATGTTCGTTATTTAAAAAGTTTAGGTGTTCATGGTGTCGAAGAAATCGGAATTGTTTTTTGATTCTTTCAGCTTCCCCAACAGGAATTCCATGGCATCGGTGATACCCATGGGCATCAGGATACGGCGCAACACCCACATCTTCGAAAGCGTGCCCTTGTCCACCAGCAACTCTTCCTTGCGGGTGCCGGACTTGGTCACATCGATAGACGGGAAAATGCGTTTGTCGGAAACCTTACGGTCGAGAATAATTTCCGAGTTGCCGGTGCCCTTGAACTCTTCAAAAATAACCTCATCCATGCGCGAGCCGGTTTCAATCAAGGCGGTCGCGATAATGGTCATCGAACCCCCTTCTTCGACATTACGCGCCGCACCGAAAAAACGCTTCGGGCGTTGCAGGGCGTTGGCGTCCACGCCACCGGTCAGCACCTTGCCGGAGCTGGGCACCACGGTGTTGTAGGCGCGCGCCAGGCGCGTTATGGAATCCAGCAAAATCACAACGTCGCGCTTGTGTTCAACCAGGCGTTTGGCCTTCTGGATGACCATGTCGGCAACCTGAACGTGACGGCTTGCCGGTTCATCGAAGGTCGAGCTAATAACCTCGCCCTTAACGGAACGCGCCATGTCGGTCACTTCCTCGGGGCGCTCGTCAATCAGCAGCACAATCAAATAACATTCCGGATGGTTGGCGGCGATGGAATGCGCAATATTTTGCAACATGACCGTTTTACCTGTGCGCGGCGGTGCAACCACCAGCGCGCGCTGGCCTTTGCCGATGGGGGTAATCAGGTCCATGATGCGACTGGTCATGTCCTTCTTTTCCGGGTCGTCAATTTCCATCACCAGCCGTTCGTCAGGGTACAGCGGTGTCAGGTTATCGAAGTTAATGCGGTGTTTCACTTCGGCGGGGTCGGTAAAGTTAATGTGGTTGACCTTCAACAGTGCGAAATAACGCTCACCATCTTTCGGCGAACGGATCTCACCTTCAACCGTGTCACCAGTGCGCAAGCCAAAGCGGCGCACCTGGCTGGGTGAAACGTAAATGTCATCCGGGCCGGCCAGGTAATTGGCCTCGGGGCTGCGCAGGAAGCCGAAGCCGTCTTGCAGCACTTCCAGCACGCCGTCGCCGAAAATGGAGGTTCCCTGCTCGGCCAGCTTTTTCAGGATGGCGAACATCATTTCCTGTTTGCGCAGGGTGCTTGCGTTTTCGATGTCGTGTTCTTCGGCAAACGTCAAAAGCTCTGCCGGAGGTTTTTGTTTTAGTTCTTTAAGGTTCATTGCCTGAGGTTGCCTTGGCTGTGGGAATGGAATGTGAGTGTAAAAAAAATTAAGGGAATGTGGCTTGTGATGATTTTGTAAAAACTTGCTTTGGTGAAAGTTGGCCAGGAACAGGCCTGAAAACGTGCGGGGCGGGGTTGTGTTAGGCGGGGCTGACGCGGGCGCGCCGGATTTTAAAAACGGGCTTTAGGGGGTTTGTCGGTCGCCCCCCGCGCCGATTGCGTTCACCAATACCCGAAGGGTGCCGGGGTGTCAAAGATAAACCGAAACAACCCGCCAATACCTTAGGGCAAAGGGTGGATTCCCGGTCGCACCAGTTCAGAACGGTTTGACAACGACCAGAATGACAATGACGATCATCAGCACCGTCGGCACTTCGTTGGCCATCCGGTAGAAGGTTTCCGGGCGTTGGTTGCGGTCGACCTCGAAATCCTTGCGCCATCTGGCCATTATGCCGTGGGCCACCGTTAGCGCCAGAACCCCGGCCCATTTGGCGTGCATCCAGCCTTCGGTCCAAGCCCCCAACGAAATATAAAGCCACACGCCCAGCACCCAGCTGGTGATCATGGCCGGGTTCATGATGGCGCGCAGCAGGCGCCGTTCCATCACCTTGAAGGTTTCCGACTGGTTGGACCCGGGGTGCGCCTGGCAGTGATAAACAAACAGGCGCGGCAGATACAGCAGGCCCGCCATCCACGCCACCACGGCGATGATGTGCAGCGCCTTGACCCACAAAAAGGCCTCGCCACCCAGCACAAACGTTTCAAGCTGCAGGTTGTCGAACATAGCGGCGGGCTTCTCCGTTTGGTTGGTCGCGGTGCGGCAGCACCCGACCGTTTTGCAAGGCCGCGTTTAGCGACCGGGTTTATCGGCCTGAGTTTACTGACCCTTGGCCGCAGGGCAAGCACGATGATCAGCCGGACAGGCGTTTGCACCCGACACACCCACCTTGCCCGCCAGCGCCCCGGCGACCACTGTCGCCAGCGCGCCGATGAAGGCCGGTTGTATGCCCACCGTGGGCACACGTACATACGCCGGCACCCCCGCCTCGTCCGCAACGTCGCGGTATTCGATGTCCAGCTCGACCAGGGTTTCGGAATGTTCGGAAACAAACGCCAGCGGCAACACCACCAGCGCCTTGCCTTCGTCCCCGGCCAACCTGATTTCGTCTTCCGTTGCCGGGCCGATCCATTCCAGTGGCCCGACGCGGCTTTGGAAGCTGACCCGCCAGTCTGCCAGCGGTGTGCCAGCCGCCGCCATGGCGCGGGCAATGGCCTCGGCACCCAACGCAACGTGCGCCGGGTAAGGGTCGCCTGTTTTGTCGACCGTTCGTTTGGGCAGGCCGTGAGCGGAAAACAAAACCCGGTAAGGCACAGACCCCACCTGGCTGATGGCGTCAAGCAGCAGGGCGGTTTGCGCGGCGATAAAGCCGGGCTCGGCCGGGTAGCAGCAAACGGTGTGCGTCGGCGCGCTTAAGCCAACGCGTTCGGCAGCGCGGTGCCATTCATCAAGCGACGAGCGCGTGGTGGTGGTAGAAAATTGCGGGTAAAGCGGCAACAACACAATTTCATCGGGTGCATATTCCCGCACCGAACGCGCCACCGCATCAGCACGCGGGTGCCAGTAACGCATGGCAACAAAGGTTTGCGCTTCAAGGCCACGGCCCTGCAATTCCGTTTGCAGCGCTTCAGCCTGGACCATGGTCTCGGGAAGGATGGGCGAGCGGCCACCCATTTTTTCATAGATGGCCTGTGCCACCGGGGCGCGGCGTTTGGAAATAAGCTTTGCCAGCAACCAGCGCAGTGGTGCGGGCTGGTCGATGATGGCGCGGTCGTTAAACAGGTTAAACAAAAATGGTTCCACCGCCTGTGGGCAGTCGGGCCCACCAAGGTTGAACATCACCACCGCAATTTTACCAGGCGCGTTCATGGTTCAGACTTCACCGCGAATAATTGCCGCCACCCGGGCAACGTTTTCCGGTGGCGTGTCCGGCACCAGGCCGTGGCCGAGGTTAAAAATAAACGGGCCCTTGCCCAACACATCGAGGATCCGGCGCGTCTGGGCTTCCATTTCGCGACCACCCGTGACCACGGCAAGATTATCGAGGTTGCCCTGCAGCGTAACTTTATCCTGCAGGTTATCACGCGCCCATTCCAGCGGCACCGTCTGGTCGAGGCTCACGGCGTCAACACCGGTCTCAACAACAAAATCCAGATACATGGCGCCCGCGCCCCGTGGGAAGCCGATGACCGGCACATCGGGGTGGACTGCCTTGACCCGCTCGACGATGGCACGGTTGGGCTCGATAACCCAACGCCGGAACTGGCTTTCCGAAAGCACCCCGGCCCAGCTGTCGAAAAGTTGTAACACCTCAGCGCCATGATTAACCTGTTCAATGAGGTAAGCCGCCGTGGCGTTGACCAGCAGGTCGATCAGGCGTTGGAAAAATTCATCATCACCCAGTGCCGCCCGGCGCACGGTTTCATAGGTCTTGGAACCGCGCCCTTCCACCATGTAGGTCGCCACCGTCCACGGTGCCCCGGCAAAGCCGATCAGCGCCGTGGTTTCAGGTATCTCATTTGAAAGCCTGCCAACGGTTTCGTAGACCGGGCCCAGGTGGCTGTGAATGGCGTCCAGATTTTGTTCGAGCCCTTCCAGGCCACCCACGTCAGTAACCGGTTTTAAAACCGGCCCCTCGCCCGTTTTGAACGCCACGTCCTGACCCAGCGCATCGGGTATCACCAGGATATCGGAAAACAAAATCGCCGCGTCCATTCCATAACGGCGCAGGGGCTGTAACGTCACCTCAACGGCGAGATCCGGGGTGTAACAAAAATTGAGAAAGTTTTTGGATTTAGCCCGTGTTTGCATGTACTCCGGCAAATAGCGCCCGGCCTGGCGCATCAGCCAAAAAGGCGGCGGCGAAAGACACTCGCCTTTCAGGGCCTGGATAAGGCGTTTACTCACAGATCGGTCTCCAGTTTTTGTCAGATGGTTTTTCAGGCGGGCGGATTCGTGGGCTTAGGGCACACCCGAAGCAAATTATCCGGTGCACTACTTAATCACTATATAGTTATATATATAAATAGGTGGTGGTTGTAGTAGTAGCGTGGATAACGGGGATTATTACCTATCCCCACGTTCCGCGCTGCGTTATACCGCCCCGCCTGACAGCCTGGCAAAAGCCAGCGCCCCGGTGGAACGCCCGGTGGACAAACGCCCCCCATCCGCACACACGGCGCCAAAGCCACGTTTGGGAAACCCGTGCAAAGGGTGCATAACACCCCGCCGCCGACGTGAGCTCCAAAACTGTCCGAAGGCCGGGAGAATAATTTACACAGGCCTGCGAACACGGTATCCAATTGGGGCTTGGCTGTGTGAATCCGGGGGTTTTGCAAAACAGGCTTTTTTTCCACATTTCATGCCATATTCATTCAGGGTTCATTCATGGGTTATACATGGCCGCAGGGGTGATAAGCGCCACAGGGAAACGTCAGGAAAAACGATAACATGAAAAAGTTTCACCTCCATAAAGTGTCGGATGCCACCGGCGAAACGCTGGAAGTGGTCGCCCGCGCGTGCCTGGCACAATTTCCCGATTCCGAGGTTATTGAACATTCCTGGCCCATGGTGCGCTCCAAGAAAGACATCGCCAAGGCGCTGGCTAACATTGAAGCCAACCCCGGCATTGTTATTTTTACCATCGTCGACGACCACCTCAGCGAACAGATGACCAGCGGGTGTCGCAAGCTAAGTGTGCCCTGCACAGATTTGTTAAACCCGGTTCTGAACCAAATGAGCACCTATATCGGCAGCGAACACGCCGCGCGCCCCGGCGGCCAGCACGTTATGGACGCCGATTATTTTTCCAAGATAGAGGCCCTTCATTATGTGTTGGCACACGATGAAGGAAAGTCCGTGCGCGATATTGAGGAAGCCGATGTCATTTTGTTTGGTGTGTCGCGCACCTCAAAAACACCAACGTGTATTTATCTCGCCAACCATGGGCTGAAAACGGCCAACATCCAGCTAACGCCCGGCGTGGCTGTGCCCAAGGAAGCCATCGACGCCAAGCGCCCCCTTAAGGTCGGCCTGACCAAGGACCCCAAGCGGCTGGTGCAGATCCGCCGCCACCGGCTGGAGCTTCAGGGGCAGCACGAAGAAACCGATTATGCAGACCCCGCCAGTGTTGCCGAGGAAATTAAGGAAGCGCGCGCGATTTATGACAAACACGGCTGGGACGTTATTGATGTCAGCCGCAAGTCCATCGAGGAAACGGCCGCCACCATCTTGCAACTGCACCGAAGCCGCATGGAACCGACAAACCCGGAAAGTTGAGCACGCCATGAACACCAACCCCCCAAAAGCCTGTGTCATTGGCTGGCCGGTCGACCACTCGCTTTCGCCGATGATCCACGGCTATTGGTTAAAGCAGCTGGGCATTGATGGTGAATACACGCGCCTTGCCGTCGAACCCGCAGACCTGGAAAAAACCTTAAAGTCGCTGGCCGCCAATGGTTTTATCGGCGCCAACGTTACGGTGCCACACAAGGCTGCCGTCCTCGGGCTTGTGGACCGCGTTGAAGGAATCGCAAAAGCCATCGGCGCGGTAAACACTATTGTTGTTGAGGCCGACGGCTCCCTCACCGGATCGAACACAGACGGTTTTGGTTTCCTGAGTAATCTGCTGGGTGCGGGTGTCGGCTTTGATGTCACACACGGCCCGGCCGTGGTGCTGGGCGCTGGCGGCGCAGCGCGCGCCGTGGTGGCGGCGTTGCTGGAGGCGGGCGCCCCCGAAGTGCGCCTTGTTAACCGCACCTTGGCCAACGCCAAGACCATCGCCGATGATTTCCAGAAAAAATGGCCGGGTGCGCTCACCGCAATGCCGTGGGATGACCGCGGCCCTGCGCTTGAAGGCGCCGCCCTGCTGGTCAACACCACGACGCTGGGCATGGTCGGCAAGCCGCCGCTGGAACTTTCGCTGGAACAATTGCCAAAAGATGCTGTGGTCAACGACATCGTATACGCGCCGCTGGAAACCAACCTGCTGGCTGGTGCGCGGGCGCGCGGCAATTTGGTGGTGGATGGGCTCGGCATGTTGTTGCACCAGGCACGCCCCGGCTTTGAGGCTTGGTTTGGCGGCGCCCCCAAAGTTAGCGACGAATTGCGGGCCTACGTTCTGGCGGGCATCCAGCCATGAGTGGTCGCGCGCCGGTGCTGGTTGGCCTGACCGGGGCCATCGCCATGGGCAAGACCTGGGCGGCGCGCGTTTTTCAACTGGCCGGCGCGGCGGTATTTGACGCCGACGCCGCGGTTCACGCGCTGCTGGCGCCCGGCGGCGCGGCGGTCGGGCCGGTTGCCAAGGCCTTCCCCGAAGCCAAAAATAACGACGCTATTGACCGCGCCCGGCTGGGCAAGGCGGTGTTCGGCAAGGCAACAGAACTTGCCCGGCTGGAGGCCATACTGCACCCGCTGGTTTTTGCCGAAGTGCGCGCCTTCGTTGCCATCCACGCCCGCCGCGGCACCCGGCTGGTGGTGCTGGATGTGCCGTTGCTGTTTGAAACTGGGTTTGATTCGTGGGTGGACTGGACGGTGGCGGTTTCGGCGCCGCGCCATGTGCAGCTGGCGCGTTTGCGTCACCGCCCGGGCATGACGGCGGAAAGGCTGGCCGCCATTGAAACCAACCAGCTATCGGATTCCCTGAAGCGCCACCTTGCCGACAGCGTGGTTTCAACGAGGGCCACGCGCGGTGAAAGCTTGCGCACCATCTTCGAACTTGCCAAGGTATTGAAGGGCGAACCGGGTCGCATGTGGGGCCCCGGCTGGGGCCATGAATAAGCGTTTTAATTTTAGGAAAGCATGATGCGCGAAATTGCCCTCGATACCGAAACCACCGGCCTCGACCCGCGCGCCGGGCACCGCATTGTCGAAATCGGTTGCGTTGAAATGATAAACCGCGTGGCAACGGGCAATGTTTACCACCAATACATCAACCCTGAACGTGACATGCCCGCGGAAGCCGCCGCCATCCACGGCCTGACCGAAACCTTCCTCAAAGACCACCCGGTGTTTGCCGATGTCGCGAGCGACTTTCTGGCGTTCATTGCCGACGCACCACTGGTTATTCACAACGCCAAGTTCGATATGGGCTTCATTAACGCCGAGCTGGAAGCCCTTTCACTGGAAGCGCTTTCCATGGAGCGCGCAACCGACACCGTGCGTGTTGCGCGGCGCAAGTTTCCCGGCGCGCCCGCCAGCCTCGATGCGCTGTGTAAGCGGTTTAATGTTGATAACTCGGGCCGCGACCTGCATGGCGCGCTGCTCGATGCACGCTTGCTGGCCGATGTTTACCTGGAACTGACCGGCGGCCGCCAGGCCGACTTAGGACTGGCCGCCGCGGCCAGCACCGTTGAGACAACCAGTATCGCCCACGGCCAGCGCGCACCGCGCGCCCATGGCGCCACCGAAGCCGAGCTGGCGGCGCACGCCACGTTCCTTGGTACGATCACGGAACCCATCTGGGAAAATTAAAAACGAAGCCGCGCAGCCGCGCGCGCTTCAGACTTTTGCGCTGTCGCCGCTGTCCGCCGCCGAAGCGTTGCCACCTGCCGCCTGATTGGCCTTGTTGTGCTCGTATAGCTGGGCGAAGTCCACCGGCTGTAATGCCAGGGGCATGAAGCCGCCATCGCGCGTAATTTCTGAAACAATGGCGCGGGCAAACGGAAACAGGAACCGCGGGCATTCGATCATCAGCATCGGGCCTAAGTGCTCTTCGGGCACATTAATGGCAAAGCTGCCGGCGTATTTCAGTTCCAGAATAAAGCCGATGTCGCTCCCGACTTTCATTTCGGCATTAATGGTCAGGCAGGCTTCGTAAACGCCCTGCTGTCCTTCCAGCGCCTCGGCCTGCAGATCGATGCCCATGGACAGGTCGGGCTGGGCGCTTTGCAGTTTAGGGAAGATGGTGGGTGAATTTGGTGCCTCAAACGAAAGATCTTTTATGTATTGGCCAAGCACGGCAAAGGCCGGTGTGTCGGCGCCGTCTGGCTTGTTTGTGGGGGCGGTGTCGCTCATGGGGGCTGTTTCCTTTTAGGTGAAGGGGTGATTTATCACGAATTGGGGGGGCCTTCAATCTTGTCTGCCTTGTCGTGCTTGTTTTCATGTTGGGCGGTGGTGTCTTCAAACTCACCATCGATTACCGTGGGGCCACCCATGGCGTCCGGGTGTTGGGTATGCCACTGGTGTGTGGTGTGACCTGTGGTGCCAGCGTGGACAACGTTCACGCGCGCCAACAAGTAAGCTTGTAATGCCCGGCGCAATGGCGCCACCAGTAACGCCAGCCCGATGGTGTCGGTCATAAAGCCCGGCGTCAGCAACAGGGCCCCGGCGATCAGCAGGCAGGCGCCATCAAAAACGCTGTTGATGGGAAAAAGGTTAGCCTGCATGTCGCCCTGCATCTGCTTTACCACGCCGAGCCCCTGGTGGCGCACCAGTGCGGCGCCGCAAACCGCCGTCAGCACCACCAGCGCCACGGTCCAGCCGCCGCCGATCCAGCCGCCGACCTCAATCAGCACCCATACTTCGATCAGGGGCACCGAAAGAAACAAAATAAACAACAAAAAGCCCATACTGGTTCAGGTCCTGTCTTAAACTTGCCCTACTTTATCCCTAGGCTGGGGGTGGCCATAATATAATACCTAAGGCCGGTTTCTGGCGGCCGCGGCGCGTGTTCGCGCTTGCCGCCGTCTCGCCGGGCCACTAGGTTAGGAAAAACACCATTCGCCAGCCTGGCCCACCGCTGAGCCCTATTAATTACAGAGTACAGAGAAAAACCCAACCATGCAGTATTTCGACATCATCTTGTTTGCGCTGATTGCCGTCTTCTTGGTGTTGCGGTTACGCAATGTCCTCGGCGGCCGTGACGGTTTTGACGGCAACGGGAAAAACGGCGACCCTTCCGACCGTCAGGGCCGCGACCAGGCCCCGGGCCGCGACGATAACATCATCGAAATGCCGAACGTAATCGGCGACCCCGGCGTTGAGGACGTGCCTGTCGAGGCAGAGCCCGCACCCGCCGAGGCCGATGCCTTTGAGGGCCCGCTTAAGGAAGGCATCGCTGCCATTTGCGCTGCCGACCCTTCGTTTCGCGTTGAAGATTTTCTCGGTGGCGCCAAATACGCCTTTGAAATGGTGCTGGTGGCCTATGCCGAAGGCAACACCCGGGCGCTTAAGGGCCTGCTCAGCGCCGAGGTTTTTGCGGATTTCCAACACGCCATTCAGGGCCGCGAAGAAGCAGGTCAAACGCTGGAAGAAACACTGGTCGGCACGCCCAAGGCCGAAATTGTCGAGGCCGCCCTGGAGGGCCGCGATGCCAGCGTGACGGTCAAATTCATCAGCGAACAAATCAGCGCCCTGCACGACAGTGACGGTACCGTTATCGAGGGTGACCCGACGCAGGTAGAGCGCGTGGTGGACTTCTGGACGTTTGGTCGCTCGACCAAGGCGCGCGACCCCAACTGGCTTTTGGTCGCCACCGGCAGCCTGGATTGAGCAAGCAAACCGAAAGCACAAAACGCAAAGCATCGAGGTTATTCATGCGCCCCGGTCGTCGAGCCTATTTTTCCATATCAAACGTGGCCGCAGTTTTGGCGGCGGTGGGGCTTATGGCCCTGATGTTTCTGGTTGGCTGTGCTGCGCCGTTGGTGCGCCCCACACCGCCCGTGCCACCCGCACCCACTGTGCCGACAGAGGCCCGCCTGGCCTTGCAACCGGCGACCTTCGCCCAGCTTCAGGGTTGGTCGGGTGACGCCCACGGCGAAGCGCTGGTGGCGTTTCGCACATCGTGCGCGCGCCTTACCAAACTACCGACCGACCGACCATTAAGTGGTCGCAGGGGTGACCCCGGCGGCGTGGCTGGTGACTGGACCGCGGCTTGTTCGGCCGCTGCCAGCCTTGATGCGGCGGGTGACGCCGCAGCCCGGCGGTTTTTTGAAACCTGGTTCCAGCCCTGGGCCGTCAGCGACAACAACAACGCGAGAGGCCTGTTCACCGGATACTTTGAGCCAGAGCTTAGGGCCGCGCGCAAACGCGGCGGGCCGTATCAAACGCCGCTGTTGGCGCGTCCGGGTGATTTGATTACCGCCAGCCTAGGCCATTTCGATGAAGAACTGAACGGGGTGACCATTTGGGGCAAGGTTGAAGGCGGGCGCCTGCACCCCTATGCCGACCGCGCCACCATCGAAGCGGGCCTGCTGGGCGGGCGGGAAAGGCCGTTGTTCTGGGTAGACAACCCGGTGGATGCTTTTTTCCTGCACGTTCAAGGCTCGGGCCGGTTGCGCCTGGTTGATGGCACGGTGGTGCGCGTTGGCTTCGCGGGCAAGAACGGCAGGCCGTATAAATCCATCGGTCGTATCCTCATTGATCGCGGTGAAATTTCGGCTGACCACCTGACCATGGCGTCCATTCGCGACTGGGTGCGCGACAACCCGGAAGCCGGAAAAAAACTGCTTAAGGAAAATCCGTCGTACGTCTTTTTTCGCCAGCTTTCCGGCCCCGGCCCCATCGGTAGCCAGGGTGCCCCGTTGACGGCGGGCCGCTCGTTGGCGGTAGACCGGCGCTTCCTGCCGATGGGCCCACCGGTGTGGGTTGAAACACGCGACCCGCAGAAAACAGACAAACCCTTTAACCGCCTGATGGTGGCGCAGGATACGGGCGGCGCCATCAAGGGCGTGGTGCGCGGCGATATTTTCTTTGGTTCCGGTGACGCGGCGGGCGTTCGCGCCGGTACTATGAAATATTTTGGGCGTTATTATATCTTGTTACCTGTTGGTCACAACCCGGCAGCGGGGGCGGGCCGGTGAACACGCCCACCCAGACGCCAGCAAGGCCGCGCGTTGCGCTTTTTGCCACGTGTCTGGTCGACCTCATGCGCCCGGGCGTAGGCTTTGCCACTGTCAAGTTATTGACGGATGCCGGGTGTGATGTGGTGGTGCCGGAAGCACAAACCTGCTGTGGCCAACCGGCGCTTAATTCCGGTGATGTGAAAGACGCGCGCGCCATTGCCAAAACCGTAATCGATGCTTTCGCCGGGTTTGATTATGTTGTCGCGCCTTCAGGTTCGTGTGCCGGAACACTTAGGGGGCATTACCCCGAACTGTTTGCCGGCGATGTTTTGTGGCAGTCGCGGGCCGAAGACCTTGCCGAGCGCACGTGGGAATTGACAACTTTTTTGGTCGATGTTCTGAAAACTGAAACCCAACCCGCAACGTTTAACGCAAAGGCGGCATATCACGATTCATGTTCCGGCCTGCGCGAGCTTGGCATTAAAGAGCAGCCGCGCAAGCTGATGGCCAATGTCGAGGGGCTGGAGGTCGCGGAGCTGGGCGAAGCCGGAACGTGCTGCGGTTTTGGCGGTTTGTTTTCCGTCAAGAACGGCGACATTTCGGGCGCCATTGTTGACAACAAGGCCAGCGATATTGTGGCCACTGGTGCCGATGTGCTTTTGGGCGGTGACCTTGGCTGCCTGATAAACATGGCGGGCCGTCTTTCCAGGCGCGGTGATGCGGTGCGTGTTTTTCATGTCGCCGAGGTGCTGGCCGGTATGGCCGGCGCTGAACAAGGCGCCGCCATTGGCGAAAGCGTTGGCGAAAGCGAAGCGCAAGCGCCGGAAAAGGAAAGGGCGCCATGAAGCCCGTTTCCTTCAGCACCAACCCGCAGTGCCATAGTTTCCCCGCCAATGCCCGCGATGCCATTGCCGATGATGACCTGCAAAGCAGGCTTGGGCGCACATTGCGCGAAGGTTTCCAGAAAAAACGCGCCAAGGCCATGGGGCGCTTGGCGGAGTTTGACCAGTTGCGCGACGAAGGGCGCGACATCAAGGCGCACGTGCTCGACAACCTGGATATTTACCTCGCCAAGTTTGAGGAAAAAGTTGTCGCCGCGGGCGGCCATGTGCATTGGGCGCGCGATGCGCAAGAAGCGCGCAACATCATCCTCGGTATTTGTAAGGATGTAGACGCCAAGACCGTGACCAAGGGCAAGTCCATGGTGACAGAGGAAATCGGCATCAACGAGCACCTCGAAAAAAACGGTATCCGTCCGGTTGAAACGGACCTCGGCGAATACATCATCCAGCTTCGCAAGGAACCACCCAGTCACATTGTCGCGCCTGCGTTTCATCTTTCAAAAGAACAGGTTGCTGCCGCCTTTCGCCAGCACCACACGGAACTTTCTCCGGAACGCAACCTCGACGAAGCAACCGCCCTGCTGGGTGAGGCGCGGCAATTGTTGCGCCGTGAATTCGTCGGCGCCGACGTTGGCATCACCGGGGCGAACATGCTGGTTGCCGAAACAGGAACGGCGCTGATTGTCACCAACGAAGGCAACGGCGACCTGACGCAGTCGCTGCCGCCGGTTCATATTGCGGTGGCGTCTATTGAAAAAATTGTGCCGACACTGGAAGACGCCAACACCCTGTTGCGCTTGCTGGCGCGCTCTGCCACCGGCCAGGACATTACCGTCTACACCACGTTTTTTACCGGCGCGCGCCGGGCCGAAGACATCGACGGCCCCGAACAGTTCCACATCGTGCTTTATGATGGTGGCCGCGCGGCTGCGCTTGCCAGCGAGTTTCGCGATGTGCTGCGCTGCATCAAGTGCGGTGCGTGCATGAACCACTGCCCGGTGTTTGGTGTTGTCGGTGGCCATGCCTATGGTTGGGTTTACCCCGGGCCCATTGGCTCTGTGCTGGCGCCGTTGCTGGTGGGCGCCAACGAAGCACACCACCTGCCGAACGCCTCTACACTTTGCGGGCGCTGCGAAGCGGTTTGCCCGGTGCGCATTCCGCTGCCAACCCTGTTGCGCCGCCATCGCGATCGCGCCTGGGATTCCGGCAAGGCGGGTACAATCACCTTGGTGGGGCTGAAAATGTGGGCCTTTCTCGCCACCAAGCCCCGGCTTTACCATGCTATCGCCGCTTTCAAGCTGGCGGTGTGGAAACGCCTTGCCGGTAACCGCGGCTCGTTTAAGTGGCTGCCGTTTGTCGGCGGCTGGACGCGGGCGCGCGATTTTCCCGTGCCCCACGGCGAAACGTTTATGGATTTATGGAAAGAAAAAAACCGCTCTAAAAAAATGGCGCAGACCCAAAGACCGGGAGAAGACCAATGAGCGTGGGCCAGACATCACGCCAGCACATTCTTGGCAGCGTCAAGCGCGCGCTTGATGCCCGCTCCAGCCTTGCGGCGCGCGCCACCGCTGTGGACGCACGCCTTGCGGCAACGCAAGCCAACACCATTCCGGCGCGTGGTCAAAGCGAAGGCGCGGCACGCACAAAACTTTTTGTTGAGGAAGCCGAACGCGCCAATGCCGAGGTGCTGCGGTTAAAGACCATTGGTGAAATTCCCGCTGCCGTAAAAACATTGCTGGGTGGCGAGGCCGCTTTCAAGGCTGCGCCGGGGCCGTTTTTTCAGGACCTCGACTGGAACGCCGCCGGGCTTTCGCCCGCTTTTGGCCGCGCCCAAGCACAAGACCACTTTGGTCTTTCAAAGGCATGGTCGGCGGTGGCGGAAACCGGAACCCTGGTTTTGCTGTCGGGGCCGACAAGCCCGGTAACGCTTAATTTCCTGCCCGATGTCCACGTCATCGTGGTGCTGGCGGGCGATATTGAAGCGTCCTACGAAGCGACGTGGAGCCGCCTGCGCCGTGAACGCACGCCAGCCAATGGTGCGCCGATGATGCCGCGCACGGTCAACTGGATCACCGGGCCGTCGCGCACCGCCGATATCGAACAGACCATTCTTTTAGGGGCCCACGGGCCGCGGCGTTTGGTGATAGTGTTGGTCGATGGCGAAAAAACCCCCAGCGCATAATGCCGACAAGCAGGCTCCTGACGACATGAGCCTATGGGCCGAGGTCGCCAAAACGGTCGAGCCCATGGTGGATGCCAACAAGGAGCGCGGCCCCCTTGCCCCCGGTGTCGCCACCGAGGCGACATCGCCGAAAAAACCGCCCAAAGGCCAAAAAAAGGCTGCCTCGCCACCGCCACCCCGGCCCGCACCGGCGCCCGTAAAGGAGCCGGAGACCCTTACCCACCATCACCAGCCGGGCCTGGACAAGGCCGTGACACGCCGCCTCAGGCGTGGCCAGGCTCAAATCGAGGCCCGGATTGACCTCCACGGCATGACCCAGGACGAGGCCCGCCCGGCGCTGACAGCCTTTATTGGGCGCAGCCACCGCGCCGGCCTGCGCGAGGTGCTGGTCATTACCGGCAAGGGCGGCGGTGCCGGTGGCACCACCGGGGTCTTGCGCCAACGGGTGCCGGACTGGTTGAATGATGCAGCGCTGCGCCCCCTGATTACCGGTTTCATGGTGGCGGCGCCAAACGATGGCGGTGCGGGCGCGCTTTATGTGCGCCTGAAAAGACGTAAAAATTAGAGGAAACCCGAGGAACCATGACCCCGTTCGGAACCAAGCTCAGGGCGCTGCGCGAAAAAAAGGGCGCCACGCAAAAAGAAATGGCCGCGGCCCTGCGCGTTTCTGGGGCTTATCTTTCGGCGCTGGAGCACGGCAACCGCGGTCGCCCCGGCCCCGGCCTGATCCACCAGATTTGCGAATACTTCGAGCTCATCTGGGATGACGCCGAGGAGCTCAAGCGCCTGGCGCGCCAGTCACACCCCCGGGTGGTGGTCGATACCGCGGGCCTCAGCCCGCGGGCCACGGCGCTGGCCAACTTGCTGGCGGAAAATATCCACAACCTCGATGAGCCGACCCTGCAATGGATTATCGACGAAATCGAGGCCCATTGCGCCGGTGGCCACGAAGGTGGGCCGATGCATTAACCCGCACAAGGTGCGCTTCTGGCTGGTGGTCAGGGCCATATCTTGTTACAAGAAACCGGACTTCATCACTGTGGAGAGCAGCCATGCGAACGGGTTCCGTTGCCCGCAAGACCAATGAGACCGAAATATCCGTTGAGGTGAACCTCGACGGCACGGGCACCTATGCGGTTTCTACCGGCATCGGGTTTCTTGATCACATGTTAGAGCAGTTTTCTCGCCACTCGCTGATCGACCTCAAGGTCGAGGCCAAGGGCGACTTACACATTGATTTTCACCACACCACCGAAGATGTTGGCATCGCCATGGGCGAAGCGGTGGCCAAGGCGCTGGGCGACCGCCGCGGCATTACGCGTTATGGCACCGCCATTGCGCCGATGGACGAAGCGCTGACCCGCGCCGCGCTGGACGCATCCAACCGCCCGCACCTGGTGTGGCGGGTAGAGTTCGCGCGCGACAAACTGGGCGAGATGGACACCGAACTGTTTCACGAGTGGTTCCAGGCTTTTGCCCAGGGCGCCGGACTGACGCTACACATTGAATGTTTTTATGGCACCAACAACCACCATATTGTTGAATCGTGCTTTAAGGCATTGGCCCGCGCCCTTCGTCACGCCCTCGAGATTGACCCCCGCAAGGAAGGCGAGGTTCCGTCGACCAAGGGTGTGCTGGGCGGCTCGCTCTAACCATCTGGCGCTTCCGGTTTTTCACAAGGCCGGGCGCCTAACTTGTCGCTTGATGAAGTGCACACCATGAAAGCGTATTCCGTTCACGTTCGGGACTCTGGTGCCAGCCCTAAAATGGTGCTGGTCAAGGAAGGCTTTTCCTGGCCCGCCGCATTGTTTGGTGTGTTGTGGGCGCTGGCGCTTGGTCTGTGGGAAACGGCACTGGTCTTGTTTGTTGCCCAGCTTGCCCTTGGTTTCGCCGCCGGTTTGGTGTTGGGCGATGCATCGGCATCCGCAAACGCGGTGGTGGTCGGGTTCAGTATTATAACGGGGCTTGTCTTTGGCGAACTGCAGCGCTGGAATCTGGCGCGTCGCGGTATTGTGGAAACTGAAACTGTCAGCGCGGATTCCAAGCCTGACGCCGAAGCGCGGTATCTGGATGAAAACCCGTTCGTGCTGGCGCGACTGGCGGGTGAACCATGAAAGTTGTCATCATTGATTACGGCTCAGGCAACCTGCGTTCGTGCGCCAAGGCGTTTGAACGTGCCGCCGGTGAATGCGGCGTTAGCGTTTCAGTCGATGTGACCGGCAGCCCGGCTGCTGTTTCGGCAGCAGACCGCATTGTGCTGCCCGGCGTTGGTGCGTTTGCCGAGTGCAAGCGCGGGCTTGAAAAAATGCCGGGGCTTATTGAGGCCCTGAACGATGCGGTTGTGGAAAACGCACGCCCGTTTATTGGCATTTGCGTTGGCATGCAATTGATGGCTGATGTCGGACGCGAGTTCGGTGCCACGCCCGGCCTCGGCTGGGTCGCCGGTGAGGTGGTGGCGCTTAAGCCTGATGATGGCGCGCTCAAGGTGCCACACATGGGCTGGAACGATTTACAGATTACCCGCGAACACCCGGTTATGGTTGGCATTGAAAACGGCGCCCACGCCTACTTCGTGCACTCTTTCCAGCTTCAGCCCAGCAATGATGCCGATGTGCTGGCGCGCGTGGACTACGGCGGGAGCGTGACGGCGATCGTTGCCCGCGATAACATGATTGGCACCCAGTTTCACCCCGAAAAAAGCCAGACCATGGGACTGAAACTGATCGCGAACTTTTTAACATGGCGGCCCTAACCATGCGCATTAAGCAAAGTGAACGGAGCAAATCGGCATGATTTTTTTCCCCGCCATTGATTTGAAGGAAGGCCAGTGCGTGCGCCTGTTGCACGGCGATATGGACAAGGCCACCGTGTTTAACGATAACCCCGCAGCCCAGGCCAAGGCTTTTGTTGATGCCGGTTGCGAATGGCTGCACGTGGTTGACCTGGATGGTGCGTTCGCGGGAAAGCCCGAAAACGCCAAAGCGGTGAAGGCCATTCTAGAGAACACCAAGGTGCCGATGCAGCTGGGCGGCGGTATCCGCAACATGGAAACCATTTCGTTCTGGCTCGAACAAGGCGTGCGCCGCGTTATCCTTGGCACCGCCGCGCTTAACGACCCCGGCCTGGTGTTTGACGCCTGCCGCGAATATCCCGGCAACATTGCCGTCGGCATTGACGCCAAGAACGGCATGGTTGCGGTTGAGGGCTGGGCAGAAGTTTCCGATATATCGGCCATGGAGCTGGCGAAGCGCTTTCAGGACGTTGGTGTTGCCGCCATCATCCACACCGATATTTCACGAGACGGCGCCATGCAAGGCCCTAACGTGGAGGCGACGCTGGAAATTGCGCGCGCGGTTTCATCGGAAGTAATTTTGTCAGGCGGCATTTCGTCCATAGATGACATAAAAGAACTGAAACAAAAAGCGGGTACCCGCATCACCGGCGTGATCAGCGGGCGTGCCGTTTATGATGGCCGCCTTTCGGTCGCCGAAGCTATTGCCGTGCTGGACACAGGCGGCGCCACGGAAACCGGTCTTTGAAGTCTAAGGCCAAAAGGAAACGAGCCCATGTTAAAAGCCCGCATCATCCCCTGTCTCGACGTTGAAGGCGGGCGCGTGGTCAAGGGGGTCAACTTTGTTGGTCTGGTTGATGCCGGTGACCCGGTGGAACAGGCGCGCCTTTATGACGCGGCGGGTGCAGATGAGCTGACGTTTCTCGATATCACGGCCAGCCATGAAAACCGCGACACCATTTTCGATGTGGTCAATAAAACCGCCGAGCAATGTTTTATGCCGTTGACGGTTGGCGGCGGCGTGCGCGCAACAGACGACATCAGGAAACTTTTACTGGCCGGCGCCGACAAGGCGGCCATCAACACGGCGGCGGTGGACAACCCGGATCTGGTCAAAGAAGCGGCACAAAAATTTGGTAGCCAGTGCATTGTGGTTGCGGTTGACGCCAAAACAACGGGGCCCGGCAAGTTCGAGATTTTTACCCACGGCGGGCGCGTACCGACTGGCATTGACGCGGTTGAGTGGGCAAAGCGCATGTGAAATTTTACTGACCTCCATGGACCGCGATGGCACCAAGCAGGGGTTCAACATTGAACTGACCCGCGCCGTTGCCGACGCCGTTCAGGTGCCGGTTATTGCATCGGGCGGTGTGGGCACGTTAGAGCACATGGTCGAGGGCGTTCGCGATGGCCACGCATCGGCGGTGTTGGCGGCATCCATTTTTCATTTCGGCACCTTTACCATTGCCCAGACAAAGGCTTATATGAACGCCCACGGCATTGCCGTGCGCATGGACGGACTTGAGGAAGTGGCATGAGCCCAGAAAACAAAAAAACCCGGACCAACGCCCGCGAGGGCGCCAAGGGGAACGTTTCGATTGTTCAACGGTTGTTCGAAACCATTGAAAGCCGCCGTGGCGGCGACCCCGAGACATCACACAGCGCCAAGCTGTTTGCCCGCGGGCGTGGCAAAATTTGCCAAAAACTGGGCGAGGAAGCGGTCGAGATTGTGGTCGCGGCGCTCGACCAAAAGCCCAAACACGTTGCCCGCGAAAGCGCCGATTTGCTGTATTATCTGATGGTGCTGTGGGCCGATACTGGCCTTGAGCCAGCCGATATATGGGCTGAGCTGGAAGCCCGCGAGGGTCTTTCCGGCGTTGATGAAAAAAAGTCGCGTCCGAAAACTTAAAAAAACAACGCACCGGAAGCACAGGGGAGGCAGCGCCATGGCTTATGATGTTTATGATAGCGACAACATTTTCGCCAAAATCCTGCGCGGCGAAATTCCCTGCGACAAGGTTTACGAAGACGAACACGCCCTGGCCTTCAGGGACATCAACCCCCAAGCGCCGGTGCATGTGCTGGTTATTCCAAAAGGTGAGTATGTTTCGTGGGATGATTTTTCCGCCAAGGCAAACGACGGCGAAATTGCCGGTTATGTTCGCGCCGTCGGCAACGTGGCCCGCGAACTGGGTGTGGCTGACGCGGGCTATCGCGCGCTGGCTAATATCGGCGCCGATGGCGGGCAGGAAGTTGCGCACCTGCACATTCATATTTTTGCCGGCCGAGGACTGGGGCCAATGCTGGCCAAAGCCTGATCATTTATAAAAGGGGATACACGGGAAATGAAAAAGATAATCACAACAGCCATCGTGCTTGGTGTTTCATTCGGCGCATTCGCCGCCAACGCCGCACCGACGGACGACGCCATGTTTACCGTTACCAAGGGCGGAGAGCCTATTGGTTCGCACTCGTTCAAGTTTTCCAATGTCGGCGGCGTGTTGAAAGTGGATGCGGTGACGCACACCGACGTCAAGGTGTTGTTTATGAGGTTCAAGTATGACCACGAACGCACCGAGATATGGAAAGGCGGGCGCCTGCAGTCGCTAACGTCGAAAACCAACGATGACGGCAAGGCGCACAAAGCAAACATGAAAGCGAATGGCACCAAGCTTAACATCAAGGCAGACGGCAAGGACTTTACGCTGGCCGGGGATTCCATGGTCGTTACGCTGTGGAACAAGGACATACTGGACAAAAGCTTGCTTTACAGCGCGCTCGACGGCCAGGCCTACAAGGTCAAGATTGAGCCGAAGGGCAGCGAGGAAATCACCATCGGCGGTCGCAAGATTAAAGCCAGCGTTTACCAGATGAACGGTGATCTGGTGCGTAAGCTTTGGTATGGCCCCGATGGCACATTTTTGAAAACGGCCTTTAAGCGCAAAGGTTACGACATCGAATGGGTGCGCAACTAAAACAACGCAGGAATAAACTCACGTGAATGAAGTCGAGAGCAAAACAGGCAGCGACGTCATTTTGCATTCCACGCTGGTGTGTCCGCAGTGCGGGCACACCGAGCGTCTGGAAATGCCGACCGATGCGTGCTTGTTTTTCCACGAGTGCCCGGCGTGTAAAGTCCTGCTTAAGCCCAAGCCCGGCGACTGCTGTGTTTTTTGTTCATACGCCGATGTGCCATGCCCGCCGGTTCAGGTATCTGGCCGGGCATCGGGCAAGGGGTGTTGTTAGGCACCCTGCGTTGCAATCCTTGGGTGTTCTTCGCGGATCATCCAGTGCAGGGCGGCGGCCACGCCACCGGCGATCACCGTTAGCCACCACATGGTTTCGTATGAGCCGGTGGTGTCGTAAAGGTAGCCCCCATACCATGCGCCAAGGAACGAGCCCACCTGGTGCGAGATAAAAACCACGCCATACAACATGCCCAGATAACGCGCCCCGAAAAACGTCACGATCAACCCACTGGTCAACGGAATGGTGCCGAGCCAGAACACGCCTACGGCGGCGCCAAAGAACAGCGCCGAAAGCGGGGAGACTGGCGCCAGAATAAACGCCGCGATGATGGCCGAGCGGATGAGGTAAAACCAGCCGAGGCTCAGGCTCTTTTTTGCTTTACCGCCAATCCAGCCCGCCGCCAGCGAACCGAAAATATTAAACAGCCCCACCAGCGCCAGCGACCAGGACGCGATCTCCGGAATAAACCCCTTGTCCTGCAAAAAGGCCGGTAGGTGCGTGGCAATAAACACCACCTGAAACCCACAGACGAAAAAGCCCGCCGTTAGCAATAAAAAGCTGCGGTGGGTGAGTGCCTGGCCAAGCGCGCCACCAAGGCTTTGTTCAACGCCGGGGTCTTCGCCTGCACCCTCTGGGGAACGCAACCCCACCGAAAAGGCCGTCATGCCAATGGCGGCAATGCCGGCCAGTGTCATCAATGTCATGGACCAGCCCAGCGCGTCGATCAGGTTTTGCGAAACGGCGACCAGGAAAAACTGGCCGAACGAACCGCCGGCGGTGACAATGCCCAGTGCCATGGATCTTTTTTCAGGTGGCGCGGCGCGCCCGACAACGCCCAGCACCACCGAAACCCCGGCACTGCCAAGACCCATGCCAATCAACACCTGGCCAACCATAATGTCCGTGCCGCTGGTGGCTATGCCCATGAAGGCTAGCCCTGCGGCATAAAACAGAGCACCAACGGCAATAACCTTGCGCGGGCCGTATTTGTCGGCCATGCCACCGAACACCGGCGAGGTCAGGCCCCACACCATGTTTTGCGTGGCAATGGCCAGCGCAAACATTTCGCGCCCCAACCCCAGATCCAGAGTCATCGGCGGCAGGAACAGCCCGAAGCCCTGACGCAACCCGAGGCTTAGCGTGACCAATACGCCACCACAAAAAAGTGTGATCAGCCAGACCCGTTTATTTGCTGCGTTCATGGGGAAGCTACCTTTGGCCTGTGCCCTTTATATTTTAATTCTGGCCCAATGGCCGCGCTGCCAGATGATGGCAAATAAAAGGGCCTGAAGCATGCGATAAAATGCGTTGGCAAGCCACACCGCAACAAGCCCGTACCCAAGCACCGGCCCCACCAGCCAGGCCAGCGGCAGGCCGATAACCCATTGGGTTATCACCGAAACCCGCATCACGACGCCGACCGCGCCGGCGCCCAGCAAGGTATTGAGCAAGACCATGTTCAGGCCCTCGAACACCATTACCCCACCGGCCAGCCGCGTCGGCCAGCGCCCGAGGTCGATTAGGGCGGCCTCATGCAGAAAACCGGAAAGCACCACGTCAGGCCAAAATACGGCAACAGACCCCAACAGGCCTAACGCCAACATACCCAACTTGCCCACATCCCAGCCCCAGCGTTTGGCCTCAACGGGCTCGCCACGGCCCAGCGCTTCACTGACCAGCGACAGCGCCGCCAGCCCCAGCCCCATACCCGGCAGGATGGCGACCAGGATAAGCGTGAACAAAACGTTGGAAACTGCAACTTCGTTGGTTCCCAGATGACCGATAATCCAGAAAAAGGCGGTAAAGCCAGCGGCAAACAGGAATTGTTGTAAGCCACTGGGAACCGCCAGACGCAACATGGTGGCCATGGTTTCTCCGCGTGGCGTGCGATGAAAGAAACCGTTTTCACGCGCCAGCCGAAAGCCCAGCACCGTGTAAATCAACGTGCCGACATAAATCGAGATGGTTGTCGCCGCACCGGCACCCGCCGCACCCATTTCGGGAAAACCAAACTTACCAAAAATCAAAAGATAATTCAGCATCACGTTCAGCGCATGAACCACCAACAGCGTTTTCATATAAATGCTTGATCGCCCAACACCGTTGAAATAGCCGCGATAGGCAAAGTTGCACCCCACCGCCACCATGCCGACCAACCGCCATTGCAGGTATGGCGTGCCCTCAGTGATAACCTCTGGCGCGGGGTTGATAATGGGAAACAAATAGGGCGCACCGAAATAGCACGCAACGCTCAACGGCAGGCCGATACCAATAGCCAACACCAGGCCGCCATTTAATGGCACCGCCATTTCGCTGGTGCGCCCTTCGCCCATGCGCCGCGAAGCCATGGCCTGCACGCCGGACGAAAGCCCGATGATGGCGGCAACGGCCATGAAGTTCATGAAGCCGCCCACGCCGACCCCGGCCAACGACGGCGCACCCAACACGCCGACCATGGCGGTATCGATCAGGTTGAGAATGTTTTGTGACATCATCGCCCCGATGATGGGTAACGCCAGAACGATGGCGTGCCTGGAACGCCCGCAATGAATTACGCCGTCACATAAACGATTGAACAATGAAGTGGCCATGGCCGCCATCGTGGCATGGTGGGGAAAGCAGGAAAAGCGCGTTATATGGACTATTAGGCGCTGCTTAAAAAAGGTTCGGCCTTGCCGCCCGGATTCTGATACAAGAAAACAAGGCGGCCCAGCCTTAAACTGAAGAAAACCTCTTAAACCAGGGGACTGCCTATGTTGAACAGTAAGCTGCGTTTTGTTGCTGCCGTGGCGGCAATTCTGGTTGTGGGTTTTTTTGCCACCAGCCTGATCAGCTATTTCGTGGCTGAAGACACGCTTTCGACGCAAATGGCTGAAACCACCTTGCCGCTGACCAGCGATAACATTTATTCCGAAATCCAGAAAGACCTGTTGCGCCCCGTCTTTATAGCTTCACTGATGGCGCAAAGCACCTTCGTGCGCGACTGGGCACTTGGCGGAGAGGTCGCCCCAGAGCGCATGGTGCATTATCTCAAGGAAATCCAGCAACGCTATAACACCGTGACCGCCTTCTTCGTTTCGGACAAGACCGGCGCCTATTATCACCCAAGGGGTCTGATCAAGACCGTTACCCCGGACGACCCGCTGGATGCGTGGTATTTTCGCGTCCGCGCCATTAACGACGAATACGAAGTTAACGTTGACCACGACACCGCCGACCCGACGCGGCTTACAATTTTTATCAATTACCGGGTTCATGATTTCGGCGGCAACTTTATCGGCATAACCGGGGTGGGTCTTGCGGTTGATGCCGTACACGAGCTTATTAAAACCTATCAGAACCGCTATGGCCGCCAGATTTATTTTGCCGACCGCCAGGGCACCGTTACCTTGCAGGGCGACGATTATAAAGGTGCCAAATCGCTACGCGAAAGCCCCGGCCTTGGTAAGTTGGCAACGCAAATTCTCGCTAGCCCCAGCGGCACCTTCACTTTTGAGCGCGATGGAAAAACCATTTACCTGAACACGCGTCTGGTGAGCGAGTTTGACTGGTACTTACTGGTCGAGCAGGAAGAAGACCCCGCAATTGCGCGCGTTCTCAATGCGCTTTTGGGCAACCTTGCCCTTTCTGTTATCACGACGATTATTGTGCTGTTGATTGCCAACATGACCATCGGCGGATACCAGAACCGTTTGGAAGAAATGGCCACCACCGACAAGCTGACCGGCGCCACCAGTCGTCAGGCTTTTGACCCGGTGTTTGACCACCTGATGAAAGCCGCGCGGCGCAGCGATAGCCCATTGACCGCGGTGGCGCTGGATATTGACCACTTCAAGGATGTTAACGATACCTACGGCCACCTGGCCGGCGACGCGGTGATCCATGCCATTGCCGATATCGCCCGCAATCATATTCGTGAATCAGATATTGTTTGCCGTTGGGGCGGCGAAGAGTTTTTACTGTTGCTTCACGACTGTGACATTGACCAGGGTCTCCGGTTGGCCGAAAAAATTTGCATGGCGGCTAAGCAGTGTGTGGTCGCGTTTGAAGGCAATAATATTTCTGTAACCGTAAGCCTCGGCATTGCTCAGCACCGACCGGACGAAGAGCAGTTTTCGTTGGTCAACCGCGCCGATCGTGCGCTGTATGCCGCCAAGGCGGCGGGGCGCGACCGGGTTGAAGTTTCCGAAACCTGAGCTTTCAAGCCAACCCGACATTGCGCTTTATGCTGCGCCCTCAACCCGGCCCTTCATCAGGTTTTGCCCCGGGCGGTGGCGCCGACAGGCCAGTGCCTCGGCCATGTGTAAACGCTCCACATCGGCACTGTCGTCAAGGTCGGCAACGGTGCGTGCCACGCGCTGCATGCGGTTGAAGGCGCGTGCTGAAAGGCCAAGGTTTGTTGCGGTCTGCGATAACAAGGTACGGGCGCCATCGCTGAGGCGGGAAATTTCATCCAGAATCGCGCCGTCGGCCTCGGCGTTGGTTTGTAGGTCAAGGCCCATTTCCGAAAAACGCGCCCGCTGGCGTTCGCGCACTTCAAGCACCCGCGTGGCCACGGCTTTGGAACTTTCGCTTGGGCGTGGCGCCGTCAGGTCGCCCGGCGGCACTTCCGGCACTTCAATAAAAAGGTCAAAGCGGTCAAGCATCGGCCCGGAAATGCGGTTTAGATAATCCTCGGCGCATACTGGCGCGCGGGTGCAAGCCAGCCTTGCGTTTTCAAGGTGTCCACAGCGGCAAGGGTTCATGGCGGCAATTAACTGAAAGCGCGCCGGATACGTTACGTGGGCGCGAACCCGGGCTATGGAAACAACGCCCGTTTCCACCGGCTGGCGAAGTGCATCCAGCGCGGAGCGTGAAAACTCGGCCAGTTCATCGAGAAACAAAACACCACGGTGTGCTAATGAAACCTCGCCCGGCGCCGCCTTGGCGCCACCGCCAACCAGTGCGGCCTGCGATGCGGTGTGATGCGGGCTTCGGAACGGGCGGGTGGAAACCAGCCCTCCTTCGGGCAGCGTGCCGGCCAGCGAATGGATCTGGCTGGTTTCCAGCGCCTCGGCTGCCTCCATCGGCGGCAGGATGGTCGGTAATGTTGCTGCCAGCAAAGACTTGCCGCAACCGGGCGGCCCGCACATTAAAAGCGAATGGCCACCGGCGGCGGCAATTTCCAATGCCCGCTTGGCGCTTTCCTGGCCCTTGATGTCAGACAGGTCCGGCCCGCCATTAACGGTTGCGCCATCGCGTGCGTGTGCCGCGTCACCGGCAACCGGTGCCGACAGGATTTGTGTGCCTTTGAAATGATTAACCAGCTCAACCAGATTCAGCGGTGCGAGGATGCCGATGTCACCCGCCCACGCCGCCTCCGGCCCCTGGGCGCCCGGACATATCAAGCCGAGGTCGCGGCTCGAGGCGTAAATGGCGGCGGGCAACACCCCGGCGACCGGGGTAACGCGGCCATCGAGCGACAACTCACCCAGCACCACATAATTGGCCAGCGCGTCTTCAGGCACGACATCCATGACCGCCAGCAGGCCGAGCGCAATGGCGAGGTCATAGTGCGAGCCTTCCTTCAACGTGTCGGCCGGTGCCAGATTGACGGTGATGCGCTTGGGCGGTAACGCCAGACCGAGCGCGCTTAATGCCGAGCGCACCCGTTCGCGCGCTTCGGAAACCGCCTTGTTGGCCAGCCCCACCACCGAGAACGACGGCAGGCCCGCGCCTAAGTGCACCTGCACATCGACGGGCTGAACGTCGATGCCCTGAAAGGCGACGGTGTTGATGCGTGCAACCACTAAAACCCCCGGTGTGCGCTATAATCCCGCACCAGTATAGGCAGAACGAAACAAGAACGTAAAGCACAAAGGCGTCAGCCGCCGGGCGGTCGACCGGGGGGGGCGCAAAATGGCTATTTATTGTGACAAACGGTCATGATGGTGATGTCGTCAAACTGCGCCGCGTCGCCCATATGGGCATCCAGCTCGTTGACGATGGTCTGGGTGCAATCGCTCTCGCCTTCGCCCCCGGACATGCCCATGACCAGGGCTTCCAGCCTTGCCTCGGTGAAGGGCTTGCCCTCCATATTGACGGCGTCGCTAACGCCATCGGTATAGGCGACCAGGGTTTCGCCTTTTTTAATTTGGGCCTCGCCGACACCGTAGTCGGAATCGCGGAACAGGCCCACCACCGGGCCGGTATTTTCAAGCTTCCTTACAATTTCGCCCTGTTTAACAATAAGCGGCGCTTCGTGACCGGCATTAATATAAATCAGGTGCCCCGTTTGCGGGTCCAGCAAGGCAAAAAACAACGTTGAAAACATGGATGTGTGACCGTGGGTGGCGGCTACATAGTTATTGGTAAACTGAACGCTGTTTTTCAGGACATCGCTTTGGGATTCTTTGGCCCTGATCTCGAGACTGCGCGGAACGTTCAGGTATTCATCCATCCTTGATGATGAACGCAGAAGACTTCGGAACAGCGTCATGAACAAAGCCGCGCCAACGCCCTTGTCGCAGACATCGGCAACAATTAAGCCGATGCGACCGTGACCCTCGAGTTTAAAAACATCATAGAAGTCTCCGGCAACTTCTTTTGCGGATCTAAAGTGCGCCCCCAGCGACCAACCGGGAAGGTCAGGCAGGTTGCTTGGAATAAACCCGGACTGGATTTTCCGCCCAATTTGCAGCTCTTGTTCCATGCGCACCCTGCTAAGCGCGCCGTTGATGACTTCTTCTGTTCGTTCGCGCAACACTTTGCAAAGGCTGCGCGCAATCAACGCTCCGGATTCGGGAAAGCGCGACATAATTTCAAAGATTGATTTGCTTCCAACACACACCACGCTGAGGTCGCTGTCCGCAGTGACCGAGGCCGACCTTGGCTTGCCCTCGAATGCGGAAAGTTCACCAAAGGTCTGGTTTTGGGCCAGGATGGTAACCGTCAAGTCGCCCTCATGAACGCGGGCCTCGCCTTCGGCTACAATAAAAATTGAATCACCATCGTCGCCCTTTTTGCAAACGGGCTCTCCTTTTCCAAAATGCTTAAGCGTGGCCGCTGCGCTAAACGCATCAAGCAGTTCTGGCGACATTTCAGAAAAAAAGGCTGATTGCTTAAATGATCGGTGGATTATGCTGTGGTCGGTCATTGTTTACTTTTCTTTGCTGAGGTCACTTTGATGGGCCGGACCGCAGCTTGGTCATGACAAGCTCATTGCCACCACTTTCGCTAACCCGGTATTCAACTTCATCCGTGTTCATTTTAATCCACATCACGCCCATGCCGCCCACTGCGCGCTCTCCCAATGGTAAATGAAGGTCTGGCGCGTTTGCTTCTTCCAGGGGGTTATACAGCGGCGCAGTGTCACGCAAGGTCACGACCATCTTTTCGCTATCGATGGCGGTGCTAACGGTTAACTCGCCGTCAGCACCTTCATCGTGGCCGTGTATAATGCTATTGGCGCACGCCTCATCCACAGCCAGACGGATTTCCGAAACTTTTTCTTCAGAAAGACCGGCTTCGTTTGCGGCCCTCTCGATGAAACTGCGGACTTCCGACAGGTTTTCCAGGTCAGTCAAAACCGTGATAGAGGCGTTTGCCACCCAGTTAATCTACCGTCTGATTAAAACGCGCTTACGGCCTCGTTGAGGTCCGTATGAACGGTGAAGTACGAATCAAAACCCATGGCCTTCATCAGGCGCTTGATCTCATCGGAGGGATTCAGCAATTTGAGGCTTGCCGTTTCATCGCCGCTGGCCTGAAGGGCGGTGTGGATTTTGTGCATCGAGCGAAAGCCCGCGCTGCTCATGTAGTTGTTTTCCGACAAATCGAGCAGGATGTGCTTTGCACCGCCATCGGTCAGCTCCGACGCTTTGGCGTCCAAATCTTGGTGGCTGTTGGCATCGATATCACCGGAAACGTGCAGCACGGTTACCGGCACCTTGCCTTCCATGTTTGAAACGCGGATGCTTAATTCACTCATTTCGATACTCTCCTGATTTAGCTGTTAATATTGTTATCGTTTATAGGCTGTTGCGCTCAACTCATGGATAGAGACGTCAGAAAAGCCCCCCGCCCTTAAAATCAACTCTGGAAGATGGTATTGTCGGCGCTCAATATCGTCAAGCGGTTCTTAAAAAAAGGCCGTATTCTCAAATACATAGGTTATGCCTGCTTAGCGCATCACGGAAAAACTGATGCGATTCAGGGCTTCAACCAAGGCATCAACTTCACTGAGGGTATTATAGAACGCAAAAGCCGGGCGCACCGTAGCTTCAAGCCCAAAATGCGCCAGCGCCGGCTGGGCGCAATGATGGCCCGCCCGAACCGCAATGCCATCCGCATCCAACAATTTGCCAACTTCACCAGATGGAATACCCGCCATCACGAATGAAACCACCCCGGCGCGGTCTTTCGGCATGCCGATCATGCGCACGCCCTTAATTTTCTGAATTTCCTCAACCGCGTAATTCACGACTGCGGTTTCATGGCGCTCAATGGCCTCAAGGCCCAGCGACGACACATAGTCAATGGCAGCGCCCAGGCCCACGGCCGATGCCAGGGACCCGGTTCCGGCTTCGAACTTGTTGGGAAGACCGGCGAAGGTGCTGCTTTCGAAGGTAACCTTCTCGATCATCGAGCCGCCGCCCTGCCAGGGGGAAACCGCTTCCCACAAATCCTTGCGACCCCAGACAACACCGATGCCGGTGGGCGCAAAAAGCTTGTGCCCGGAAAAAACATAGAAATCGCAGCCGATTTCCTGAACGTTGACCCGGCGGTGTGGGGCGCCCTGCGCTCCGTCAATAACCACAACGGCGCCATAACGCTTGGCCATGGCCGTCATTTCGGCAATGGGCATGACGGTGCCCAGCGCATTGGAAACATGGGTCACGGAAACGATTTTTGTTCTGGGGCTCAGAAGCCTCGCATATTCCTCAAGGATGATCTCGCCGTTGTTATCAATCGGTGCCACGCGAATTCTGGCCCCGGTTTTTTGTGTTATAAACTGCCACGGCACGATGTTGGCGTGATGCTCGGCCTCAGTCAGAATGACTTCATCGCCCGGGCCTAAAAACTTTTCACCAATAACATTGGCGACAAGGTTGATCCCCTCGGTGGTTCCGCGCACAAAAATAACTTCTTCCGGTAATGGGGCGCCTAAAAACGCGGCGACTTTACCGCGCGCACCTTCATAAACATCGGTGGATTCGGCGGCCAGTGTGTGTGCGCCTCGGTGAACGTTGGAATTTTCATATGCATAAAAGTGCGAAACCCGGTCGATAACAACCTGCGGCTTTTGTGTTGTTGCGCCGTTGTCCAGCCATATTAGTGGCTTGCCGTGAATCTTGCGCTGCAAGATAGGAAAGTCACGGCGCACGCCAGCAACATCAAACGCGCTTGCGGTGCCTTGCGACGCAGATGATGCAGCCCCCACAGCCGTTCCCGGCATGAAGTATGATGTGTCAGCCATTCCCGGTGGCGGCACGTTTGCCAGCACAGCTTCACCACCAGGCATGGATCCAGCGTTTTGTGTGCTTGCGGGTTGTTGGTCACATTCGGACATGCCCCTCCCCCCCGCCTTGGCCATTCCCGGCGCCACTTCAACGGGGCCCTTAAACATATCGTTGGCCATACGGCAGATGAAATTCGGGTCAAGGACATCAAGGCCTTCTACGCCGCCAGTGGCGGGAATGGGCGCGCCCGGCTCATCAACACCGGATGTGCCCGGCATCTGCCCTTTTGTGCTTTCGGCCATGAAATAAAGACCGTCCGTCATCGCTTTTTCAGATGCCGCGTAAACATCCTTCATCATCGGAAAAAGTTGCCCCGCTGATTTCAGCACCGGGGCAGTCATGGCCACGCCGCCCGACAGGGCTTTACCAAAGTCGCCCATGGCTGCCGGGGTCATGGCGGCGATGTTACCGCTGTCGGACATTTGCGAAGCTGTGTCTGCGGCAAATTGTTCGCCGCCTTCAGTCGCAGCCATAAGCCGATAGGTTTCATCCGCCCACTGGCCATAGGCCTCCGGCTCCATCATGCGCCCGGCTTCCCTGGCCAGGCCATCGGCCATGGCCATGAACTGGCTGTCCAGTGATTTTCCGTTATCGCTCACGGTGTTTACTTCTTGACCATCGAGTAGTCGTAATAATTACCGACCTGCACGTTCTCAAGAACGGCCAGGGCATCCGGGGTCAGCACGGCAACATTGAAATAAAGCGTCATCAGGTATTCGGCGATGGCCTTATTATTGATGCCCATAGAGCGCACCGAAAGGCTGGGCGAATGTTCGCCGGGAACGCCGTCGTGGTGCAAGCCAATAACGCCCTGGCGGTCTTCACCTACGCGCATAAGCAAAATGTTTGTTGTGCCGCCAGATTGCGTCGGGCGGACTTTACCGTCCACCAGCAATTTGTCGCACGGCACCAACGGCACGCCCCGCCAGGTAATCAATGGCACACCAAACATGTTCATGGTTGGCGGCGGGGTTCCACGGCGGGTGCATTCCCGGCCAAACGCGGCAATGGCTTGCGGATGCGCTAGAAAGAACGCCGGTTCTTTCCACACCCTTGATAGCAACTCGTCCATGTCATCGGGAGTTGGCGGGCCGCCAATGGTTGTAATGCGCATGGATTCCGGCGCCTGACGCAAAAGCCCGAAATGTTCGTTGTTGATGAGCTCCCATTCCTGGCGCTCTTTCATGTCTTCAACCGTCAGGCGGATTTGTTCCTGCATCTGGTTGATGGGGTCGTTGTAAAGATCGGCAACCCTTGTGTGAACGCGAACAATGGTCTGAACCGTATTGAGCGGGTATTCCGGTGGCATTTCGTCGTAGTCGACAAAACTTTCTGCAAGGTCTTCTTCGCCCTCGAGACCGGAAGAAAGCGCAACGCCGGTTTCACCATATTCGTTAATGGTGCTTAGTTGGGCCTGGCGTTTTTTGACCTGTTCTTCAAATTCCTTGCGGATACCCGGAGCATCATCAAGAAGCTTGTTAAACTGTTTGCGATTAAGCGACAGAAAAACACAAGGTGTGCGCGCCTTGACCGTTGCGGTGCGTGGCTCATCCAGCAACAACGCCATTTCACCAAAATAATCGCCGTCATTTAAAAGGGCGATTTGTACTTTTTCGTTTTCAGCGTCGGCACGGGTAACTTCAACTTTGCCTTGAACAACAATATAAAGCTTGTCGCCTTTTGAGCCTTCTTCAAAAACGACGTCGCCCTGTTCAACGTGCTCGGTTTCAAAGCGCGCCGTCAGGGTTTCAAGAAAGCTCTGGCTCAGGCTGTTGAGGATTGGCAGGGCCCGCAGCGCGGCGGCATCTTCGAACACCACTTTCTTGCCTTCAACACGGGCCTTGATCTTGCCGCCGTCCATCATCAGGACTTTGCGGCGGTTAACCCGGAAGGTGCCGGACTGGACATTGGTCCACGGCAGCAACTTGAGCAGGTAGCGCGGTGTAAGGCCGCTGACCTGAACCTTGGTTTTTGTGGTGGTTGCGAGATTTCTTGCCGCTGATGTGCTCAGCGACATGCGGTCTTCCTGATCCATAGTTTCCCCCTGTTAAGCGTATAAGCTGCCCCTCTAAATGGAGGCATGATTTCATTCTGGTTGGCATCTTAAATACCCTTGTGGTGGTGTGCAATTAGGGATTCACCAGCAAGAACAAATACTTGTTTTGAGCGGCTTCTGCCTGGCGGACAGGGCGCCCACGGCCCTTGAGGCAGCGGCGACAAATCCGCCAGCGATCTGTCTCCGCCAGAGCCCCGGCGCGCGTTGCAATATGCAAATAATAAGTTATTTCGCTTCCGGTTTTACAACCCGTTCAGCTTGAATTCAGCCGCCGGCGTGCATATTTGTTATGAAACCGAGCCGAAACGACCGCCACGCTTTAGAGCAAAAAATGGCACATGGCTTGCAATAACCGAGGGGAAGGCCAAAGCAAAGGCCTGGCCACATGGCCATACAGCTAACAGGCGATCAGAAAGCCGCCGCAAACCCAATAACAGGAGCACACCCCCATGCCCCATCAACCCCCCCGCTTCGCTATTTTTCGTGATGCCCAGCTGGTCGAACGCGACCATGGCGACGACCACACCGCCAAGGCGCGGCTGGAAAAATTCGCCCACCTGGCGCCCGACCATAAGTGGTGGTACGTGGTTTACGATGAAGACCAGTTGTTTGCCGAAGAAGACCACATTGAAACCGCCGCCCCGCAAAGCAAGCCGCACCGCTGGATTCACTAAGCGGGTCGTGCTGGGCTGATAACCCAGACGCGGTTTTTTATAATTTTTTCTCGATGGCGTCCCACAGGTCGCCTTCCAGCTTGCGGCCATCGAAACGGGTAATTTCCTGAAGCCCGGTGGGCGACGTGACGTTGATTTCCGTCAGGCTGCCGCCGATGACGTCAATGCCAGCAAAAACCAGGCCCCGTGCTTTCAAGTCAGGGCCGATGCGCTCACAAATTTCGCGGTCGCGTGCGCTCAGCTCGCTTTTCATCGCTTCACCACCGGCGTGCATGTTGGCCCGTGCGTCGCCTTCGGGCGGCACCCGGTTAATGGCCCCCAGGGCAACGCCGTCAATCAGGATGATGCGTTTATCGCCTTGGCGCACATCGGGCAGGTAAGCCTGCACCATCAATGGTTCCGGAACCTGGGCCAACATCATGTCGAGCAGCGCGTTCATGTTTTCGTCCTGCGGCGTAATGTGCAGCACGCCCGCACCGCCGTTGCCAAAAAGCGGCTTGAGGATGATGTCTTTATGTTTGTTGCGAAACGCCTTGATCTGGCCAACGTTGCGGCTGACCAGTGTCGGTGCGGCCAGTTCTGGAAAGCGCGCCACATATAATTTTTCAGAACACCCCCGCACCTCGGCCGGGTCATTAACCACCAGCGTCTTCGGATGCACCAGTTCGAGCAAATAAGTTGTTGTGATGTAGCCCATGTCAAAGGGCGGGTCCTGTCGCAACAACACCACGTCCATGTCGGCAAGGTCGCGCGTATCGGGCTTGGAAAGTGTGAAGTGGTCGCCCTGTTTGTTGCGAAGTTCCAGGCGCTGGCTTTGTGCGGTTACCCTTGCACCTTCAAGGCTAAGGTCTTTGGGTTGGTAATAGTAAAGCTCATGGCCACGCGCTTGCGCTTCCATGCCGATAACAAAGGTGCTGTCGGCAGCAATGTCGATGTTCTCGACGGGGTCCATCTGGATGGCGACTTTAAGAGCCATGGTGTGCCTTGTTACCGGTTATTGTTTGCGCTCAGCAGCCTTGGCGCTACTCACTTAATCGATCATACAACTGTTGCAGTAATTGCGAAGCCTGATAGCGGTGGACGTCGGCACCGGGCGCGGTGAGGAAAAGCTCCAGCGCCTGCACCGCCTCGGCAAGATGGTCGAGGCGGGCGTGCAAAACACCGGCTTCGCGCCACAGGGCGCCCGTGCCCGGCGCCAGCAACAACATCCGCTCCACCGTTGCCAACGCCGCTTCGGTGGCCGCGGCACGCAGGTGATGCTGCTTGATTTCATTTTGCAGGGCCAGCAACGTCGCCACGTTACCGGCTTCGCGGGTGTGATGGGGGCGCAGTTCGGTGCTGTCGCCATGGTGCGCCTTTATCATGGCGCGCAACCCGGGGGCATCCAACAAGCCACATTCATCAAACGGGTCAATCAACAAGCGCTCAGAACCGGACTGGACCGCCACCAGCATGCGCGGCGGAAACAATATGGCGGACGCATCAAGCCCCAGCTTACGGGCAATGTGCACGACCAGTATGCAAAGCGCCGTTGCCGAACCGCGGCGATTATCAATAACGGCCATCAGGTTTGCTGCTGCCGGCGTTTCCGCTGCGATAGCGGTGCCACCATAACCGTAACGGCGCACCAGAACCTGCACCACCGCTTCAGCAAAAAGATGGGCGTCGACAGGCCCGGGCTCACCGGTGTTCTCGTCCGCACCTGTAACGGCTGTGCCGACAAAGTTTCGCACGTCTGCAACCAGGCGGCGCAGGTGGCGGCGGTATCGCTCAAGTTCGGCTTCGGGGCGTTCAAGCCCCGCCAACAGCAATGCGCCCGCCGCCAGGTCTATGGCGCCATCATCAAGACGGCTGAGCTTGCGCAGTTTATCAGTGGGGGTTTGGGCGGCCATTGTTATTGTTATGCTCCGCCCGCGGCAGGCGGCTCCTTGATGCGAACGTGGCTGATAACACGCTTGACGTAGGCGGTGGCGCGGGCATGATTTTTAACACGCTCCAGCTCGTCTGTGTTTTGGGCGATGCCAATCAGGTAGACAACGCCGTCGACGGTTTCCAGCGCGTAATTAATGGCCATAATATCCGCGTCAAACGTTAACTTTGCTTGTAGCTGTGCGGTTATCCAGCCATCGCGCGCGGTATCCATAAGGGTGTCCGAGCTGGTTACGACAATTTCGTTAATAACATCCAGCACGCCCCCGGCCTTCCATGCCAGGCGCACGGCATCGGCGCGCATTTGTTCGGCTTCAACCTGGCCGGTCAGCATGACGCGTCCTTCAAAGACCTCAATGCCGACGTTAACGAGTAGGCGGTGGTCGAAGCTAAAATAAAGGTCCTTGATGTTGGTTGCCGTTCTAAGGTCGCGGGCCACGCCGTTAACGCCGCGCTCTTCATATGCGGCCACGCCAATGGCGGCCCCGGCACCGACTACAGCGCCCATTGGCGTGCACGCCCCCAACACCCCGGTCAAAAGCAACAGCACGGAAAAGGGCGCAAGGCGAAATAATTTTATGTTGTTCATGTTCATGACTTCATGGCTTCGTGTCTGAGGTGTGCTACCCTTATGCTAATCCAGCATAACCCTAACCCGGCAATTACCAACAAATGTCTAAGGCCGTTGCCCGGCGCCCGAAAAGCATCC
Source organism: uncultured Thalassospiraceae bacterium (assembly GCA_965602455.1). GTDB lineage: Bacteria > Pseudomonadota > Alphaproteobacteria > Rhodospirillales > Magnetovibrionaceae > CBFCYL01. Next base: position 63,241 of record CBFCYL010000005.1, read on the forward strand.
AGCTTCACGCGCCGTGCGTCAAGTCTGCGCCTGTTTTGTGTGTCGTTCAGGGCGCTTCAGGGCGCCAGGCATCGGCAACCAACCGTATGTTGAACGCCCCCATAACCGCCATGACGTCCAGACGCACACCCAGGTGCGCCAGATCCGGCCTTGCCGCCAGAAACCTGCGCGCCGCCATTTCAATGCGTTGGCGTTGGCGCCGGGTGACAGCATCGAGCGCCAGTGTCTCGCTGGCCCTGGCTTTAACTTCAATAAAGCAAAGCAGGTCGCCGCGCCGGGCGATGATGTCAATCTCGCCATGGGGGGTGCGAAAGTTGCGGGCCACAATCCGGTAGCCCCTTAGCCGCAGCCACACCGCCGCCCACCGCTCGGCGCTACGGCCCTTGGCCTCGGCTGCCTGGCGCGTTATTGCTTTCTGGTTCTGGGCTTTCGGTTTACTCAAGGTGCGTCTCCCGCTACCCTCTGGAACAATGTGGACTATATAATGACATGAAACCGTAACAGTTTTTATGGACCGGCGCATGAAACCCCAGAAACGCAATTTGACACAGGGTGCCATCGTCGCCCCAGCCCTGCTGGTGGCGGCGCTGGTGTTGGCGGCCTGTTCATCCGGTTCAAGGTCATCCGGTGTTGCCGGCGCTGACCCAGACGCCCGGTCCATCGACAAACCGGGAGTATCGGCCACTGTGGCGGCGCCGGCACGCGAAACCATTACGGTTTATCCGCCAGCCCCGGCGGGCAACCTGACCCCGAGCCCTGCGTCGCTGCCGCCCGTGCTGCCGTCGCTTTCAGAACTGCTCAGCCGCATGCCCACCGGCGAGACCTTTGAAAACCCCGAACCCCTGCCTCCGCCAAGTGGCGTGCGCATCGGTCTGCTGCTGCCGCTTTCGGGGCCGGCTTCGCGCATTGGCCACGCCATGCTCAGTGCTTCGGAAATGGCCATGTTTGATTTTGCCGGCAACAGTATGGATATCACCGTGCGCGACACCAAGGGCACGCCCGCCGGTGCTGCCGATGCGGCGCGCCTGGTCATTGGCGATGGCGCGCAAATCATCATCGGGCCGCTGCTTTCAACTTCGGTTACGGCCATTGCACCGCAAGCCCGTGCCGCTGGTGTGCCGGTGCTGACGTTTTCCACTGACCGGCGCATCGTGGGCAACGGCGTTTACACCATTGGCTTCCTGCCCGATGCTGAAATCAGCCGCGTGGTCAGCTATGCGGCCCAGCGCGGCGCCCGACGCATTGCCTTGCTGGCTCCGGCGGACGATTACGGTAACGCCGTTTCCAATGCCCTGGAGCGCGCCGCCTTTAGCCATGGCGTGGATATTTACCGCACAATGTTTTACGACCCGTTCGTGCAGGATTATTCGGCTCAGGTTCGCAGTCTGGCGGATTTTGAAAATCGCCGTCAGGCGCTGTTGGAACAACGGCGCTATCTTGCAACGCTTGATGACGACGCATCGCGCGCCCGGCTTAAAAAACTGGAAGGCATGCAAACCATTGGCGACCCGCCGTTTGATGCGCTTCTGGTGGCCGATGGCGGCAAGCGCCTGATTGCGGTGGCCGCCCTGCTGCCGTTTTTTGATATCGACCCCGGCCGGGTGCAGATTCTCGGCACCGGTCTTTGGGATGAACAGGGCCTGGCCTCTGAACCGGCGTTGCTGGGCGGGGTTTATGCGGCGCCTGACCCGGCAAAACGCGAGGCGTTTATCAACCGTTATCGTTCCGTGTTTAGTGTCCGCCCGCCACGCCTGACCACGCTGGCCTATGACGCCATGGCGCTGGCGGTGGTGTTAGCCCGCCAGCCGGTCGAAGACCCGTTTGCACCAAACATGCTGTTACAGCCGGGCGGCTTTGCCGGGCGCGACGGCGTGTTTCGTTTTACCGCTTCTGGTATCGTCGAGCGCGGCCTTGCGGTGCTGGAGGTCAAGCGCGGCAAACCCCGTGTGGTCGACCCGGCAGCCATCAGCTTTCAATAAACATTCCTAAGCTAACAACTGCGTAATAATCGGGTTCAGCACCAGCCTTCCCGCTGCCGTTGTGCGCACGCCCGCCGCGTCGGTTTCCAGCAACCCCAGCGTCACCAACTCTGTCATCGCCTCGGGCTTTAGCACGTCATCCAGCCCAAGCCCCGTTCGCTCAAGAAACGTCGTGCGTTCAATGCCCGTCGTCAGGCGCAACCCTGCCAACACCACTTCCTCGGCGCGTGTTTTTTTATCCAGCTGTTGTTGTTTTGCCGTGCCGTGGCCTTCGCTTTGAACGCGCGCCAGCCAGCGGGCGGGATTGGCAATCTGGTGGCGCGCCCAGGTTAAACCATCAACGCTAATGCGACTGTGCGCACCGGGACCAATGGCGGCGTAGTCACCGCCTTGCCAGTAGGTCAGGTTGTGGCGACTTTCAAAGCCGGGGCGCGCGTGGTTGGAAACCTCATACGCGCCAAGCCCCCCATCATCACAGCGCTCCTGCGTCAGGGCATAAAGGTCGGCTGCCGTATCTTCGGCGGCGGCGCTTACGCCGTTTCTGAAAAACGCCGTGCCCGGCTCGATGCCCAGCTGGTAAAGCGAAAGGTGGCTTGAGCCCAGCGCCAGCGCTTCGCCCAGCTCGGCGCCCCACGCCGCTGGTGTCTGGCCCGGCCGCGCGTAGATGAGGTCGAAATTCCAGCGCGCAAAGGTCGCCGCCGCGCGCTCCAGGGCGGCGCGGGCCTCGAATGCGCTGTGCTCGCGACCCAGAAAGGCCAGCGCGGCGTCATCGAAGGCCTGCACCCCGACCGAGACCCGGTTAACGCCCGCATCGCGGAACCGGGGGAACGTTTCGGCCTCAACCGAGGTCGGATTGGCCTCAAGGGTGATCTCCGGTGGTGTTTTACTGTTGTTTCGGGGCCATAACTGTCCGGCGCGCTCGATCACGGCGGCCACCGTATCGGGGCTCATCAATGATGGCGTGCCACCGCCGAAAAAAAGACTGACCAGGTGCCGAGGTCCCGTTATGGCAGCGAAATGTTCAAGTTCCGCCAGGTAGGCCGCCGTCCATGCCTTGGTGTCTGCAACCTCGCCATTGGCACCATCCACCGCGTGGGAGTTGAAGTCACAGTAGGGGCACTTGGACCGGCACCACGGCCAGTGCACATAGAGCGCGATGGGGTCGGTGCTTTCCTTTGTGTAAGCCATTTTTTGCCGTTTCGCCATGGGGTCGTTTTCCAGAGTATACATAAGTCAAACGTTTGATCTTAAGATAGAGCCGGATATTCTGATCAGACCTATAAATCAAATGAATGACCTTATTATTTTATTGTTGTTATTCAGGCAACTACAGCATGGATGAGCAAAGCCAATCTATAACCTGAACCGTAATGACCTTTTACCCACCAAGAGGCTCAGGACTTGAAGCACGCCGCCACCAGCTTCTCAAAAGCCCTTGCGCGGTGGCTCATGGCATGTTTCTCAGCCGGATCCATCTCCGCAAAGGACATTTCATGGCCATCGGGCACAAATACGGGGTCGTAACCAAAGCCCATATGGCCGCGCATGGGCCAAACAAGGGCGCCATCCACCCGGCCTTCAAAGCTTTCCACATGGCCGTCCGGCCAGGCCAGGGTTAACGCGCAGGCAAAGTGGGCGCTGCGATCTGGGTTGCCCGCTTTTGCGGCATCCGCCAGCGCGCCCTCGACGTGGCCCATGGCAATGGAAAAATCTTTCGTTTCGCCTGCCCAACGGGCAGATAAAACGCCCGGATTACCGCCCAGCGCCGCCACACACAGGCCCGAATCATCAGCCAGCGCCACGTCGTCGGAAGCGCGTGCTGCCGCCAGCGCCTTGATTTCCGCATTGGCAATGAACGTGGCGCCGTCTTCCACCGGCTCGGGCAGGCCCAGTTCGTCTGCTGATATGATTTCGGCACCGAAAGGGCCTAGCAAATCGCCGATTTCGCGCACCTTGCCGGGGTTGTGGCTGGCAATAACCAGCCGCCCGCCTTCAAAATGGCGATGGGGGCCGTTAGCCAAGGCCCAGCGCCTTGAGCTGCAGTTCGCCCAGCTCGGCAACACCCTTTTTGGCCAGGGCCAGCAATTCCATGAACTGTTCTTCGGAAAAGGGGTAATCCTCGGCCGTGCCCTGAATCTCGACAATGCCGCCACGCGCCGTCAGCACAAAGTTGGTGTCGGCTTCGGCGGCGCTGTCTTCAAGGTAGTCGAGGTCCAGCAACGCGGTGCCTTCGTAAAGCCCGCAGGAAACCGCGCTCACCTGGTCCACTAGCGGCTGGGTGGTCATGACGCCTTTTTCGATCATCCGCTCAAACGCCTGGTGCAACGCCACATAAGCCCCGGTAATGGCCGCGGTGCGGGTACCGCCGTCGGCCTGAATAACGTCGCAATCCACCGTCACCTGAATTTCGCCCATGGCCTTAAGGTCGGTTACGGCGCGCAGTGAACGCCCGATCAGGCGCTGGATTTCCTGCGTGCGGCCCGACTGTTTGCCGCGCGCCGCCTCGCGGCCCATGCGTTCGGTCGTGGCGCGGGGCAACATGCCGTATTCAGCCGTTACCCAGCCACGCTCCTTGCCGCGCAACCATGGCGGCACGCGCTCTTCAACCGAGGCGGTGCACAGAACATGGGTCTCGCCAAAACGCACCATACATGAGCCTTCGGCGTGCTTGGCGAAGCCGGGCTCCAGCGAAATGGCGCGTAATTCATCAACTTGGCGACCGGAAGGGCGGGTAACGGGTGCAGCGTTCAAGGGGGCTCTCCTAAAAGCGTGAGATTGCAGGGCGGTTGTGCTTTGATGGCGTTAAGTGAAGGCCATTATGGCCTGCCGCCCGGTGTAAAGCAAAATGGCGGCCACCAAAAGAGGAAAGCTAATAAAGGATGGTTGATGCTGACGGAACTTAATGATCGCTCACGTGATATCTTTCGCCGCATCGTTGATGGCTACCTGGCTTCGGGCGAGCCGGTGGGCTCGCGCACCTTGTCGCGGGTGCCGGGCATAGACCTTTCACCAGCCACCATCCGCAACGTCATGGCCGACCTCGAAGAAGCGGGCCTGTTATTTTCGCCGCACACGTCTGCTGGGCGCATGCCAACGGAAGCGGGCCTGAAGTTGTTTGTCGACGGCCTGCTGGAAGTCGGCAACTTGAGCGATGCCGAACGCCAAAGCATTGAAGGCGAATGCCGGGCTTCCGGCGCCTCGGTGGAGGGGCTGCTGGAGCGCGCAACGCAGGCGCTTTCCGGGCTTTCCAATTGTGCCGGGCTGGTGGTGGCGCCGAAAACGCAATCACCGCTGCGCCATATCGAGTTTGTGGCGCTTAACCCGGGCCGCGCGCTCGTGGTGCTGGTCACCGAAAATGGCGTCGTTGAAAACCGTATCATCGAGGTGCCGCCGGGCGTGCTGCCATCGGCGCTGGTTGAGGCCACCAACTACCTTTCGGCGCGCCTTGTCGGGCGTACCCTTGATGAAGCCATCAGCGCCATTAATCTTGAGCTGGCTACCCACCGCGCCGAGCTCGACACGCTAACGGCAAAGGTGGTGGAGCAGGGGATCGCCGTTTGGTCGGGCGCCGGCGCGGGCACCAGCCCGTCATTGATTGTGCGCGGCCAATCGCACCTGCTTGGCGACATTGGCGAAACGCAGGACCTGGAACACATCAGAGCACTTTTCGACGCGCTGGAAACCAAGGAAAGCCTGGCCGGACTGTTGCAGCAAACCGAAACCGCCGATGGCGTGCAAATCTTCATCGGGTCGGACAGCGACCTTTTCGGCCTTTCCGGTTGCTCTTTAATCGTGGGGACTTATAAAGACAGCCGCCAGCAGATCGTTGGCGCCATTGGCGTAATCGGGCCGACGCGCATGAACTATGCCCGCATCATCCCGATGGTTGATTATACGGCCACGCTGGTGGGGCGCTTGATCGGCTGAAAATCAGAACTATCTCTAACGCTGCGATACAAAGAAGCGAGAAAACGTAAACATGGACTCAAGCATGGACGACGAAAACGAATTTATTGACCAAGACCCGGACATGGCCGCCGAAGCCGCATCCGACGCCGAGCGCGACGCTGAACTGGACGCCGTGCTTGAGCCCGATGCCGACAGCAATGAAGTTGGAGAGCACATGCAAACTGAACCCGCCCTAAGGCCTGAAGACGAGGCCGCCCACCAGGCATACGCTGATGACGCGCTGGTCGATCTCGAAGGCGTGCTCAAAGACACCAACGACAAGTTGCTGCGCGCCCTTGCCGATGCCGAAAACACACGGCGCATTGCAGCGCGCGAAAAGGCCGATGCGGCGAAATACGCCATTGCTAATTTTGCCCGCGACCTTGTGGGCGTTGCCGATAATCTCGGCATGGCCCTGCAAAGCGTCGATGGCGATGTGCGCAAGGCCGATCCGGCGCTGGATAACCTGTGCGTCGGCATCGAGATGACACAAAAGGAACTGGCCGCGGCGTTTGAACGCAACGGCATCAAGGCGGTGGACGCCCTTGGCCAGCCGTTCGATCACAATTTCCACGAAGCCCTGCAAAAAATCCCCAGCCCGGACGTGCCCGAGGGCCAGGTGGTGCAGGTGATCCGCGGCGGCTACCGCATACACGACCGCCTGTTGCGCGCCGCCCAGGTGCTGGTCGCCACGGGCGGCCCGAAAGCCGCCGCCCCTGAAAGCGCCGAAGCCCCGGCCGGCGAGCAGACCAGCGAAGGCCACGTGGTCTATGAAGGCGGCACCGCCCAACCCGGCAGCCAGGTGGACGAGGAGACCTGAAACGGTTTTCAGCGTTTTCGGGCTAAAAAGCACCCAAATACCCTAAAAAAGTACGACTTTTGTCCTTTTTGTCCCCAGCGCCCGCTTGCGGGGTCATTTTCACGGGCTTATATAAGCCGCGAACAGAATTAACCGGGCAGCGACCAGCCCCCCAACCCCCCAACCCCCCAACCCCCTAAGGGCGCGGCGTTCCTGCCAAGAACCAAAAGACGGAGAAAGACAAATGAGCAAGGTTATCGGTATTGATCTCGGCACCACAAACTCGTGCGTTGCCATCATGGATGGCTCTGACACCAAGGTGATTGAAAACGCCGAGGGCGCACGCACCACGCCGTCAATGGTTGCCTTCACCGAGTCGGGCGAACGCCTGGTCGGCCAGGCCGCCAAGCGCCAGGGTGTGACCAACCCGGAAAACACGCTTTTTGCTATCAAGCGCCTCATCGGCCGTCGCTTTGATGACCCGCTGACCAAGAAGGATCAGGACCTGGTGTCCTACAAAATCGTCAAGGGCGACAACGACGACGCCTGGGTCGAAGCGCGCGGTGAAAAATATTCCCCCAGCCAGATCTCGGCGTTCATTTTGCAGAAGATGAAAGAAACCGCCGAAAGCTATCTCGGCCAGTCCGTTTCGCAGGCCGTAATTACGGTTCCTGCTTATTTTAACGATAGCCAGCGCCAAGCCACCAAGGACGCCGGCAAGATTGCCGGTCTTGAGGTGCTGCGCATTATCAACGAACCGACAGCAGCCGCGCTGGCCTATGGGCTGGAAAAAAAGGAACACGGCGTTATTGCCGTTTATGACCTTGGCGGCGGCACGTTCGATATTTCA
>CBFCYL010000006.1:0-69228 GCA_965602455.1 uncultured Thalassospiraceae bacterium
TAGATCCGTTTGCCGCCGCCGCTATGGTCAATGGCACGCCCGAGGCCGCAGCCCCGGCGCCAGAAGCAAAAAGCAATGCTACGCGTGGCCCCAGCCTGTTCGAGCAGGTTACCCGCGGCGTCAAAAGCGGCGTCAAGAGCACCATTGCCCAGTTTGACCGCCCGCCAGAGGATGCCCCGGTCGCGGAAGCAGCCCCGGAAGCAGCCATGGCCCCGGAAACGGCCCCGGCCCCGAAGCCAGCCGCCCGCGAGCCCATGTTTGGCCCGCTGGATCCGCAGGAACGCACCCCGGCGGCCCGTAGCGAGGACGATCTCCTTGATATTCCAGCCTTTTTAAGGCGCCAGGCCAACTAAATGCCGAACCTGGCGCTTTTAATCGGGGCTGCCTTAAGGCCCTGAAAAGAAGTAACAAAACGTAACATTGATTGATTTGAGCGCCCCAGGGGTGAGTGTTAAACACACTCCTGGGGCGCTTTTCTTTTGTGCGCCTTGAAAAATTAACACCTTGCCGGGAACGATTGCAAACATGGGCTCGATCAACACCAACAAGAACAACGATGCCACCCTCAAACAACGGACGCTGCAAAGCGCCATTGATTGCACCGGTGTTGGCCTGCATTCCGGCGACAGGATTACCATGAAACTTAACCCCGCGCCCGCTGATAGCGGTGTGGTGTTTCGTCGTACCGACATCAAGGGTGGCGGCGCTGAAATTAAAGCCACTTATGACAACGTTTGCGATACGCGCCTGTGCACCACCATCGGCGATGGCAACGGTGTAACCATTTCCACGATTGAGCATTTGATGGCTGCGCTTTCAGGCGCCGGAATTGATAACGTCCTGATTGAAGTCAACGGCGGCGAGATTCCCATCATGGATGGTAGCGCCGCACCGTTCCTGTTTTTGATAGACTGTGCCGGCGTTGTGGACCTTGAAGCCACCCGGCGCACGCTTTGCATCAAGCGCGCGGTAACCATTTCCGAAGACGGAAAGGTCGCGTCACTGCTTCCTTCCGATTCCTATTCGCTTGATTTCGAAATTGATTTCGACAGCACCGCTATTGCCCGCCAGTCCATGCGGGTGGATTTTGTAGATGGCGTATTTAAGGATGAACTGTCGCGTGCGCGCACCTTTGGCTTCATGCACGAAGTCGAGGCCCTTCGCGCCGCTGGATTTGCCAAGGGTGGCTCGCTTGAGAACGCTGTTGTTGTCAGTGGCGACGAGGTTCTCAATGAAGATGGGCTTCGTTTTGATGATGAGTTCGTGCGCCACAAAATCCTCGACGCGGTTGGCGATCTCTACCTCGCCGGTGGCCGCATTATGGGTCATTTCTCCGGTGTGTGCACCGGTCATGCGCTGAATAACAAACTGCTTCGTGCGGTGTTTGCCGATATAGCCAACTACGAGTGGATTGACACGCCCGCTGTCGGTCAGCAGACCGGCGGTGTTGTTGGTGGTGCGATTTCCGAAACGTGGGATCGCGAATCCGTTGCCGCCAGCCCGGCCATCGCCTGAGCCACCAGCCCCGTAAGTTCTGGTGACGGGGCCTTTTCAAAACCTTCCGATTCGCTAACTTCGTGCTTTTTGTGCGCCCGCGCTCTGGTGCGCGTCGATGGCGCCTTGCGCTGGCGCGTAACGCTACCGCCCCGGCAAGCAAGGCTGCCAAACGGGCCCTGAAAAGGCCTTGTTTTGCGGGCAATTTAAAGCTGGCCTTAGCGTCCTCGCCACTGGCCACGAAAAGGCGTTTATTAGGCCCGATGAGGCCCTGTCCGGGCGTGACACATGACCAAACAGGCGTGATATACTCACGCCAAATGGCCGTCGCATAAGGCCCCTGCAAACAGCCCCAAATGGGGCACCAACACCTGAACCCTGGATGACAGATTTAATGCTCCCTATGCCCTCTATATCCTCAACGAACAAGATCACCGCCACCGTGAGCGCCCTGCTGCTGTTAGCCGCCTGCGCCGGCACACCGGCGGGTGATGGTTATGCGGAAGCGCCCGTCGAGGAGCTTTACAACAGCGCCGTTAATGCCATGGAGGGAAATAGCTACGCCTTGGCCGCCGCCCGCTTTGACGAGGTTGAGCGCCAGCACCCTTATTCTTCATGGGCCACGAAGTCGCAGCTGATGGCGGCATACAGCCTTTATATGGCCAATAAATACGATGATTCCGTCATGGCGCTGGAACGCTTTATCCAGCTGCATCCATCCCATGAGGATGTTCCCTACGCCTTTTACCTGAAGGGGCTGAATTACTACGAGCAGATATCCGATGTTGGGCGTGACCAGTACATGACCCAAAACGCACTTAAATCCTTCAGTGAGCTGATTGCGCGCTTCCCGCAAAGCCAGTATGGACGCGACGCCAAGGTCAAGGTTGAGCTGACCTATGATCACCTTGCGGGCAAGGAAATGGAAATTGGTCGGTATTACCTGACCCGAAAGCACTACCTTTCCGCTGTAAACCGTTTCAAAAACGTAATTTACAACTTCCAGACCACCACCCATGTACCGGAGGCCCTGCACCGGCTGGTTGAATCCCATATTGCCCTGGGTCTTGATGACGAGGCCCGCAAGATCGCCGCCGTGCTGGGGCACAACTATCCGTCCAGTGCATGGTATCGGGAGACCTACGCCCTTGTTGGCGATACGGCAGCAGCCCTGCCCAGTGAAATCGTTTCAAAGCCCGCCGAAAACGATACAGCCAAGGACAATGCCAAGGATAATGCCAATGCCAACACCAAGGACAGCGGCAAGGAAACGCCATCCTGGTTCAAGTTCTGGTGATTGCAGATTATGCTGGCACGCCTTTCCATTCGCGATGTGGTGTTAATTGACCGCCTGGAGCTGGTTTTTCGCCATGGTTTGTGTGTGCTGACCGGTGAAACGGGAGCGGGCAAATCCATCCTGCTGGATGCCCTTGGGCTGGCCATGGGTTACCGGGCCGAGGCCCGGCTGGTGCGCCACGGTTGCGAGCAGGCTCAGGTAACGGCCGAGTTCGACTTAAGCCCCGACCACGCGGCCTATGTCATGCTGGCTGCTCAGGACATCGAGTGTGCGGGCGAGCCGATCTTGCTGCGCCGGGTGCTGGGTAATGACGGGCGCTCGCGCGCCTATGTCAACGACCAGCCCATTTCCATCGGCCTGTTGAAGGCGCTGGGGGCGGAGCTTGTTGAAATCCATGGCCAGTTCGATAACCAGAAACTGATGAACCCGGCAAGCCACCTCGGCCTGCTGGATGCCCACGGCAAGTATGCCGCCAAACTGAACAAAACCGGCGAAACCTTTGACGGCTGGCACGAAGCCCGCAGCGCGTTAAACGAAGCTCGCGCCGCTTTTGAAGCCGCCCGCCAGGACGAGGAATACCTGCGCCACGCGGTCGATGAACTGGACCGCATGGCACCGCAGCCCGGCGAAGAAGCAAAGCTGGCCGAAGACCGCACTTTGATGATGCACGGCGAAAAGCTGATTGAAGCCATGAACAAGGCGAACAAGGTTCTCGGTGAACGCGCCGGTGTCGAGCGCATGATGCGCGATGCCCTGCGCGCCCTGGAGCCGGTGGCCGACAAGGCCGATGGCGTGCTGGATGAAAGCATGCAGGCGCTGGACGCAGCGCTTGATCAGGTGGCCACCGTTACCGATAGCCTGAGCCGGGCCGCCGGGCGCATTGACCTGAATCCTTCCAGCCTCGAGCAGGTGGAAGAACGCCTGTTCCAGTTGCGCGCCATTGCCCGCAAGCACGACGTAGCGGTGGACGCTTTGGCTGCACTGGCTGATCGTTTGCGCGCTGATCTGGCGGCGCTGGATGATGGTGGCGTGCGCCTTGAAGCGCTGGCCAAGGCGGAGTTGCAGGCCAAGGCGCGCTTTACCGACGCCGCCGAGGCGCTATCAAAAGCGCGACTGGCCGCAGCCAAGGGCATGGACAAGGCGGTGGCGGTGGAATTGACCCCCCTGAAGATGGGTCAGGCAAAGTTCATCACCGCCGTGGAGACCCACCGCGATGACGAGACCCAGTGGTCGAAAACCGGCTTTGACAAGGTGCGCTTTGAAGTCGCCACCAACCCGGGCCAGCCCGCCGGGCCGTTGAACAAGATTGCATCGGGTGGTGAAATGGCACGTTTCATGCTGGCGCTCAAGGTGGTGCTGGCCGAGGCCGACCCGGTGCCGACGCTGATATTCGACGAGGTGGACGCCGGTATCGGCGGCGCCGTGGCCGATGCGGTGGGGCAACGCCTCAGCAAGTTGGGCCGTGCGGTGCAGGTTTTGGTGGTCACCCACAGCCCGCAGGTGGCGGCACGCGGTGTCGAGCACCTGCGCGTCAGCAAGCAGGACACCGATAAATCGGTTTCCACTACGGTTGAGATGCTTGATGCGAGCGCCCGCGCCGACGAAATCGCGCGCATGTTAGCGGGCGAAAGCGTCACCGCCGAAGCCCGCGCGGCGGCCGAAAGCCTGCTCGCCGGAGCGGCACAATGAACGCTAAAAAAAAGAATGATTTACGCGACATCGCGCCCGATGCGCTGACCTCGGAACAGGCGAGCCGGGAGCTGGACGCGCTGGCCAAGGAGATCCTTGAGCACGACCGCCTTTATCACGGCGAGGACGCGCCAATAATTTCTGATTCAGAATATGATGCGCTGGTGCGGCGCAACACCGCTATTGAGGCCCTATATCCGTTACTTGTTCGCCCCGATAGTCCGTCACGGCGCATCGGCGCGCCTTCCCAGTCGGGCTTTAAAAAGGTTAAGCACGCCAAGCCCATGCTGTCGCTGGGCAACGTGTTCGACGAGGCAGAGTTGGGCGATTTTCTCGACGGCCTCAGGCGTTTTTTGAAAGAGCTTAAGGACGACCCCGAAGCCGCCCTCGAAATGGTGGCCGAGCCGAAGATCGACGGTGTTTCCATTTCACTGCGCTATGAAAACGGCAGGCTGGTGCAGGCCACCACCCGTGGCGATGGCGAAACCGGAGAAGACGTCACGGAAAACGCGCTGACCATCAGTGATATCCCCAAAGCCATTAAAGGTGCACCGAACGTTTTTGAAGCGCGTGGCGAGGTCTATATGACGAAGTCTGACTTTATGGCCCTCAATACACGCCAGGAAAAGGAAGGCGAAAAGGTGTTCGCCAACCCGCGCAACGCTGCCGCCGGTTCCCTGCGCCAGCTTGATACCGCCATCACCGCGCGGCGGCCGCTGAAGTTTTTTGCCTATGCCTACGGAGAAGTGGTGGGAGAAGTTGGCGATATGTCGTGGCAAACCCAGTGGGGTTTTCTCGAGGCACTGAAAAAGTGGGGTTTCAAGACCAACCCGCTGGCTAAGCTGTGCCCTGATCGGGCGGCGCTGATGACTCATTATACCGACATAGACCACCAACGCGCCGCGCTGGATTACGACATCGACGGCGTGGTTTACAAGGTCAACCGGTTTGACTGGCAGGAACGCTTAGGCTTTGTCGCCCGCGCGCCGCGCTGGGCTGTGGCCCACAAGTTTGCCGCCGAACAGGCGGAAACCATTTTGCACAAAATATCCATTCAGGTGGGGCGCACCGGGGTGCTGACCCCGGTGGCGGAACTGGAACCCATTACCGTCGGCGGCGTTGTGGTCAGTCGCGCCACATTGCACAACGTTGATTACATCACCGACAAGGATATCCGCGAAGGCGACCGGGTTTTAATCCAGCGTGCCGGCGATGTTATCCCGCAGGTTGTTGCGGTGGTTGATGACGGCAAGCATAAGTCGCGCCAGAAGTTTACCTTTCCCGAAACCTGCCCCGTTTGCGGCAGCCACGCCCAGCGTGTGGAAGGCGAGGCGGCGACACGGTGCACCGGTGGGTTGACCTGCGCGGCGCAAGCGGCGGAACGGTTAAAACATTTTGTATCACGCAACGCGTTTGATATTGAAGGCCTTGGCGGCAAGCATATCGTAGCTTTTTATGAGGATGGACTGGTCAAGACACCGGGTGATATTTTCCGCCTGAAAAACCGCCGCGATGAAATTGCCAAGCGCGAGGGCTGGGGCGAGAAATCCATCGATAACCTGCTCGCTGCTATCGAGGCGAAACGCCATATTGATATGGCGCGATTCGTTTTCGCGCTCGCCATCCCCCAGATAGGCCAGGCCACGGCACGGCTTCTGGCGCGTGAATATGGATCCATCGCCGGGTTGATTAACGCCATGGCTGGCGCCTTTGCACCCGACAGTGAAAACCGCCAGGACCTTGTCAGCATTGATGGCATTGGCGTTTCCATGGCCGACGACCTGGTCGAGTTTTTCAAGGAACCCCATAACGTAGAGGTTCTTGAAGATCTGCTGGAAACCGAGGCCATTGACGTTGAGCCGTTTGTGGTGCCGGATACGACTTCATCACGGGTGGCGGGCAAGACGGTTGTGTTTACCGGCACCCTGGAAACCATGACCCGGCCCGAAGCCAAGGCGCAGGCCGAAGCGATGGGCGCCAAGGTCGCCGGTTCGGTTTCGAAAAAAACCGATTTCGTGGTTGCCGGGGTTGCTGCCGGGTCGAAAGCGAAGAAGGCGCGCGAACTGGGCCTCAATGTATTGTCCGAGGCCGAGTGGCGACAGTTGACTGAGTAGCTAACGTAAAAGGGGGGGGAATGAACCAGATATTCAAGGCAGCCATAAAGGGTGTTTTTCTGGGCGCCATAGTGGCGGGCTTAGGTGCGTGCTCAAGCAAACCTGCCGAAGCACCGGCGCCGCCGGCGGTGCCGGTTGCCGGGGTGATGCGTGTCGAAACCATGGCTCAGCCCGTCCTGCCACTGAAGACCAACCCCTTTGTTTGTGGCCAGCAGGTGGCGCATTACAGGGCCATGACAGGCCAGCCGCCGGGAGATGTTCGTTATTCGCCAGTGCGCATACTACCGCCGAACGCCATGGTGACGATGGACTTCAACCCAGAGCGTTTAAACATTGATGTGGATGAGAACGGTAAGGTTACCGGCGCGCGCTGCGGTTAGTGCAGCTTGCCTTTCAGGTTTTCGATAGCGTCATTCACCAAACGGTCGGCCTTGGCCCCGGAAAGTTCGCTTTCAAGAATCTGGCGTGTGGCTTCCATGGCCACATCGACGGCGGTGGTGCGCACTTCCTGAATAGCCTGTGCCTCGGCCTGGGCAATGCGGTCCTTAGCCGTTTGCTCGGCCCGCTTGAGGCTTTCGTTCAACTGCACCTGGGCTTCACTGGCAAGGCGCGTTGCCTCTTCACGGGCAGCGGTGACAATGTTTTCCGCTTCTTTCAGGGCTTCGTGCTGCTTGCGTTCGTAATCGGCCAGCATATCCTGGGCGTCTTCGCGCAGGCGGGCGGCTTCATCCATCTCATTTTTAATTTTCTCGGAACGGTCATCCAGCATGGCGCCGATGGCGCGGAAGATAATCTTGCCGAAAAAGACAAAAAACAAAACGAAGGCAAGCGCCACCAGAAACGAGGTGGTGGTGTAAAAGGGGTGTGCAACCGCGGTTGCGGTCGTTTCTGCTGCCAGGGCCTGGGATATGAACATGGCTGGGCGCTCCTTAACCGCGGGCCTTAAGGGCGTTGCCTACGGCGCTAGCAATCTTGCTTTCGCCGACGCTTTCACCGGCCAGTTTTTCGACCACGGTTGCAGCAACATCCTGGGCAACTTCGCGAATACCCGAAAGCGCTTCGGCCTTGGCCTCGGCGATACCGGTTTCGGCATCCTTGATTTTGACGGCCAGATCGGCACCAAGATCGCCCTGGCGCCTGGCGGCGTCGGCGGCGGCCGCTTCCTTGACGGTGCGGATGGCGTCAAAGGCTTCGCCACGGGCCTTGGCCAGTGCTTCTTCGTAGGCCTGGGCGGCAGCCTGGGCCTGGGTCTTCAGGTCTTCTGCTTTCGCCAGATTATCCTCGATGCGGTTCTGGCGTTCTTCCAGCACCTCGCCAATGCGCGGCAGGGCCACTCGGCCCATCAGCACATAAAGCGCGACAAACGTTATGACCAGCCACACCGCCTGCGATGAAAACGTGGTCGTATCGAGCTGCGGCAGCCCGGCGGCATGCGCCGGAGCAGCAACCAGAACGCCCAAAAGGCCAATAACGGTTAGAATGGATGCGCTTCGCATAAGCAGCTCCGGGTATCGCTCAGCGGGCCGGGATGTCCCGGCCCGAAAACGGAAACCTTATAAACAGATCAGAATGCAAACAGGATAAGGAAGGCGATAACCAGCGCGTACAGCGCAACCGCTTCCACCAACGCAAAGCCCAAAATGGCGCGGCCAAACGCACGGCCTTCAGAGGCCGGGTTGCGGGCGATCGCACTAATCAGGGACGAAAAGATGTTACCGATACCGGCACCAACACCGCCCAGGCCAATAACGGCCAGACCGGCACCAATCATCTTTGCAGCTTCAAGTTCCATGGTTTTTTTCCTTAGTTCAGCTTTGATAAATGACAAATTAAATCGATATTCTGCTCGCTTGATTAATGAAGATGTATCGCATCATGCAGATAGAGGCACGTTAGGACCGTAAACACATAGGCCTGCAGGAAAGCGACCAGAAACTCAAACCCCACCAGCAATACATCTACGCCCAGTGGCGCCCAGCCGCCGAAAATCCCCAGTGGGATAATAAAGCCGGCGAACACCTTCATCATGATGTGCCCCGCCGTCATGTTGGCGAACAGGCGCACCGAAAGGCTAACCGGGCGTGACAGGTAGGATATAATCTCAATTGGCACCATCAATGGTAAAACCGCGACGGGCACACCGGAGGGCACAAAATATGAAAAGAACTTCGCCCCGTGGCGCACAATGCCGACAATGGTCACACCGAGAAACACCACAATAGCGAGAACGAAGGTCACGATTATGTGGCTGGTGATGGTAAAGGCGTAGGGCATCAGGCCCAGCATGTTGGCGAACAGGATAAACATGAACAACGTGAAGATGAAGGGGAAGAACCGCCTTCCTTCGTTGCCGACGTTATCACGCAACATTCCGGCAATGAATTCGTAACTCATTTCGACCATCGACTGCCAGCGCCCGGGAACCAAAGCCCTGCCACGCATGCCCAGGGTCAGAAACAGGGTTACGGAAACCACCGTCAGCACCATGAAAAAACTGGCATTGGTAAACGAAGCATCGACGCCGCCGAGATTAATCTCAACCATGGTGCGGACATTGAATTGTTCGATGGGGTTGGCCACGGTTTCGCTCTCGTTATTGGCTGGCTGGAAACGATGATATTACGGGGTGGCCCCGCAAGGCAACGGGCGGGCGCCAAGTGGACTGACCCCCTGAAAAGTGCCTCTTTCGTAACCGTCTTAAGCACGATCGGCAACCCTAAAGGGGGCATAAAAAGGCGGTTTTTTCACATTTTAGGCGCGATTTGCTGGTCTCATTTGGCCTTATCGTTCAAGTCATTGGTTTCGTTGTTCTTATTGTCTCCACCGCCGGGGCCGGGCATTTGCCCGGTGGCGCGATAGACATTGAGGATACCGGCGCCCGCGCCAAGGAAGAAAAAGACGATCATCAGCCATGGCCGGGTGCCGAGCCAGCCATCGAGAAACCACCCCAGCCCAACACCCACCACCAGGGCGGCGACCAGCTCGGTGCCGACGCGCATGGCTTGGCTTACGCCCGAAATCTCGCCGTCTGGGCTTGCTTCGCGCCCGGCGGGCGGCGTGGCGGCAACGCGCGCCGCTTTCAGGCGACGATCAAGGTCGCCGATATCGGGCTCGCTGTTGCCGTTTGGTCTATCGGTGGGGTCAGTCATGGTCGACCTCGCACTTGAAACGGATAAAGGCAGGAAGCAGGAATAGGGATCAGGCCGATTCGCGCAATTCCACGGCCCGATCGAGATCGACGCTGACCAGCTGGCTGACGCCGCGCTCGGCCATGGTGACACCGAAAAGGCGCTCGACCCGGGCCATGGTCATGCGGTGGTGGGTAATAACCAGGAAGCGCGTGTTGCCGGCACTGGCAATTTCTTCCAGCAGCGAGCAAAAGCGATCCACGTTGGCGTCATCCAGCGGCGCGTCGACCTCATCGAGCACGCAGATGGGCGCGGGGTTGGTCATGAACACCGCAAACAGCAGGGCGGTTGCGGTTAATGCCTGCTCGCCACCGGAAAGCAGCGAAAGCACCTGCATGCGCTTGCCCGGCGGGCTTGCCATAATCTCAAGGCCCGATTCCAGCGGGTCGTCGGCTTCAATCAGTTTAAGGTGTGCCTGACCACCACCGAAAAGACGCTGGAACAGTTCCTGGAAGTGACGGTTCACTTCGTGGAATGACGTCAGGAGGCGTTCACGCCCTTCGCGGTTCAGTTCATTGATGCCGCGGCGCAGTTTTTCGATGGCCGAAATAAGGTCGGCACGTTCGCTTTCCAGTACTTCGATTTGCTCGCCCATCTCACGCGATTCTTCCTCGGCACGCAGGTTCACCGGGCCCATGGTGTCACGTTCCTTGTGCAGGCGTTCAACCCGGCGCTCAATCTGTTCCAGCTCGGGAAGGTCCGCGCCTTCTTTCAGTTCCGCCATCTCGGCCAGGTCTTCGGGTGCGCAGTCAAGGCGCTCGTGGGTGTGCTCGGAAATGGTCACGCTGGCCTGGCGGGCCTGTTCAACAATGCCTTCGGTGCGCACGCGGTCTTCGCGCGCGGCGCCCAGCGCGCTTTCGGCTTCGCGCAGTCGTTTGTTTGCATCAGCCAACCGGCTTTCCGCTTCGGCCAGACGGTCGGCAACTTCCTTGCGCTTGGCTTCGGCACCTTCAATATGGCTCATCAGTTCTTCGCGCCGGGCGCTGATCTCGTCGGGCTTTTTGGCCAACTCTTCCAGCTCGGCTTTGACCTCGGCAGTGCGTTGCTGCAAATGCTCGATACGTTCTTCGGCGCCTTCGCGGCGCTCGCGCCATGATTCGAGCTCGGTCGTGATATCACCCAAGCGGCGAGCGCGTTCCTGGGCGGCGTGTTCAAGTCCTGAATACGTGCCCTGACATTCAATTTGTGTCGTGCGTTTTTCCGCAAGCTCTTCACGTTGGGCAATGACGTTGCGCCTCAGTGCCTCGGTGTCGGGCATGTTATCAAGTGAGGTGCGCGCTTCGCGTTTGGTGCTATCGGCTTCGGCAATATCTTTTTCAAGCGCCTGCACGGCATCAACAATGGCGCTCAGCTTTGAATTTTCCTCGGCCAATCGCGCCCTGATAACACCAACCCTGTCGCGCACTTCTGCCAGCGCGTTATCGGCCCGGCGCAGCGTCTCGCGCCCGGCGCGCTCTGCTGTCGTTGCCGCCTCAGCGCCGCGGTCGGCATCGCTGGCCGCAGTTTCGGCGCTGGTTGTGCGGTCGCGCTGAACGCCGAGCTCGGTGCGCACTTCGCGCAGGCGGGTTAATTGTTCCAGTCGTTGCTGGGCAGCGGTGGTGGCACCGGAGGTAACGGTAAAACCATCCCAGCGCCACAGCGCACCGCTTGGGCTGACCAGCCGTTGACCCTGGCGCAATTCACGGGCCAGCCGGTCGCCGGTTTCGCTGTCTTCGACCACACCCACCTGGGCAAGGCGACGCGAAAGCGCATCGGGTGCGCGCACCACAGTGGAAAGGGGTTTCGCACCATCGGGCAGGGCGGGTGCATTGTGGTCAGGCGCCATGGCGGTCCAGTGCACCGGTGCCGCTTCATCGGCAGGCGCGTTCAGGTCGTCACCCAAGGCGGCGCCCAAAGCCGCCTCATAACCGGCGTCCACCGAAACGGCATCCACCAGCGGCGGCCACATATCGCTTTCGTTCAGTTCCAGCATACCGGCCAGCGCTTTTTCCTCGGCCTCTAGGCTGGAAAGCGCCACCTTGGCGTCGTTGAAACGTTGGCGGTTGGCCTCGCCCTCGCCCTGGGCCACGCGGGCGGCGGTTTCGGCACCCTTGAGGTCGCCCTCGGCGCTTTCGCGCCGCGCTTCGGCTTCACCCAGTTCGCGCTCGACTTCGTCGAGGTCACTTTCGGCGGCGACCGCGCGTTCGGCTTCGGCTCGCTGTGTTTGCAGGGTCGCAAGGCGCCCGGAAAGGCGTTCGAGGCGGCTATCGAGATCCTCGAGGGAGCGCTCAAGTGCGCCGCGTTCGGCATCCTGGCTGGCAACGGCGTCGGTCAGTTCAGCCAACTGGACTTCAATGGCGGAAACCACTTCGCTGGCTTCGGCAAGGGCAGCGCGGGCTTCGCCGATGGCATCGCCTTCGCCCTGGCGCGACGTTTCAATGGAGGCGCGTTCGCTTTCCAGCGTGTTGGTGGCCTGACGGGCATCGTCGGCCAGGCTTTGCTCGCGGGTAATGTCGTGACTGACCTGTTCCAGGCGGTGTACGCGGTCAAGGCGGTCAGATTCAACGCGCTTGGCTTCTTCGTCCAGCCCGTTGCGTGCCAGGTTATAGCGCTGCAACGCGGCCGCGGCGCGGGCTTCTTGTTCGCGCAATTCCGGCACACCCTCGGCGGCTTCGGCCTGGTGGGCGGTGGCGTTGGCAACGGTTGCCGTTCGCTCGGCGACCGTGGCCTCCGCTTTCTTGAGGTGCACAACATTTTCCGCCAGCGTTGCTTCTGAGCGCACCCAGCGGATGTGGTAGAGCAGGGCTTCGGCTTTCTGGATCAGGTCCGAGATGTTGCGATAGCGCGTTGCCTGTCGCGATTGCTTTTTAAGGCTCTGCATCTGCGATTCAAGCGTCACCAGAATATCATCAAGGCGCGAAAGGTTGTTTTCCGCGCCGCGCAGGCGAAGCTCGGCTTCGTGACGACGTGAATGAAGACCGATAATACCGGCGGCTTCTTCCAGAAGCATGCGCCGGTCCTGCGGCTTGGCGGAAATGATGGAACCGATCTTGCCCTGGCTGACCAGCGCTGTAGAGCGCGCCCCCGATGCGGCGTCGGCAAACAGCAATTGAACATCCTTGGCGCGCACATCCTGGCCGTTGATGCGATAGCTAGAGCCCTGGTCGCGCTCAATGCGACGTGAAACTTCCAGTTCATCGGAATCGTTATATGCCGCCGGTGCGACGCGGGCTGAGTTATCCAGGTGAATGACAACCTCGGCCATGTTGCGCGATGGCCGGTCGGCCGAGCCGCCGAAGATAACGTCATCCATGGCACCGCCGCGCATTTGCTTGGCGGATGATTCGCCCATGACCCATTTCAGGGCTTCAACCAAATTGGATTTGCCGCAACCGTTGGGCCCGACAACGCCGGTCAGTCCCGGCTGGATAACCAGTTCGGTGGGGTCCACAAAGGACTTGAAGCCCTGCAACCTGAGTTTATTGAACCTAAGCACGATTAGCCTTCAACCTTGTTCGTTCGCCCGGTTTTAAGTTTCCGGTTTGTTATTGTGGGATCGTTTATCAATTCCCGGCTTTATTAGCCAGCGCCTTTTCAATTACATCGACGAAATCTTCATAGGGAAGGTTGCCATTGATGCGCATTCCTTCAACAAAAAACGTTGGCGTCGAGGTGATCTTGTATGTTGCCGCCGCTTTTTCCTTGGCTTCGGTGATGCCCCATAACAGGTCATCCATTTCAAAGCATTGCTCGACGTCGGCTTTGCTTAAGCCGGCCATGCGCGATATGCCGACCAGCGCCTGCATGGGGTTTTCCGCCCGTGACCAGGCTTGCTGGCTGGCATAAAGGATATTGAGAAAGCTGAAATACCGATCCTCGCCCGAACAACGCGCTATCATGGTGGCGCCCAGCGCCAGATCACCCAGCGGAAAGTCATGATAAATGATCCTGACCTTGCCGGTGTCCACGTACGCGGCCTTTATTTTGGGCAGCGTTTCGTTATGAAATGCCGCGCAGTGGGGGCACGTGAGGGAGGCGAATTCGTGCATGACCACGGGGGCATCGGTGCTCCCGATGCTCATTTCCGCCAGCGCTTCTTCAAGGGGGACGATTTCGGCACGGGCGTCCGCGCTGGGCCCGGCCACCACAAAGGCCAGCGCCAGCAGGCTGAACAGCGCCGCCGCTGCCGATATTAAACGCAACTGTTTGGCATATTTGGTCAAATTGCTCTCCATATACACAAGATGTGCGAATATACGGGCTCAAAGGGCTTACCACAAGCATCGCCACCCGGTTGGGGCGAACATTCTGTGGATAAAAGGTGCGCCGCCAAGCGGTTGACCTGTCAGGTTTTTTTGTCGCCCGGTTAGGGGCTTTTGCGGCCCTTAACGGCACGGCCCAGCGATTGCAGGGCGGCACGGATTTCCGGGTCATCCACATTGCACAGCGAATCGGCCAGCGCGCTTTCCTCGTTGGGGGTTAGCTGGTGCGGTTTTACGTCCGGTTCCGGCGTCGCCCCCTTAACCGGCCCCTGCACCATGCGCAGGGCGCGGACGGCCTTGTAGCCAAAGTGCTGGTTGATGCGTTCCACAATCAGGGGTTCCAGATGCTGGATTTCCGTGGCCAGCCCGCCCGAGACAATTCTCAGGTGCAGGACACCGCCGGTGGTGCCGTTTTTCGAAAAAATGATTTTTTCAGGCGCCGTCATCCGGGCCAGTTCGGGGCCGATGATTTCCGACCAGTTGTTGATGATGGCGCCATGGGCGAAACCACGCTTGCCCAGCATCGGCTTGGTTATGCGCTCAAGCATTCCCGACAGCAGCTTCGGGCCACCACCGGTGCGGGCGCGCTTTGGCCGCACGCCGTGGCCGTAGCGACCGTTCGGGGTCGCGTTTTTGGATTGCGTGTTCTTTTGGGTGTGCTTGGTGACCATGGCAACCATGGTAGGATGGCGCCGATGTCTAAACAACAGGCCAAACAACAAAAGAGAAGCCGCCGCCGGGCGACCAGCCCCAAAGTCAATCTGGGAGCCAGCCCGACGGCCCGCCTCATGTCGTGGTTTGATGCCACGCGGCGCGACCTGCCGTGGCGTAGCGCACCGGGCGAAAAAAGAGACCCTTACCGGGTGTGGCTTTCTGAAATCATGCTCCAGCAGACCCAGGTGACGACCGCGACACCGTATTTCGAGGCCTTTGTCGAGCGCTGGGCCGATGTGGCGGCATTGGCGGGCGCTGCCGATGACGACGTGTTCAGCGCATGGGCCGGGCTGGGTTATTACGCCCGGGCGCGAAATTTGATCAAATGTGCGCGCCATGTGGCGTTTGAGCTCGGCGGGCGTTTTCCTGAGACCGAAGCTGGGCTTTTGGAACTTCCCGGTGTCGGGGCTTATACGGCCCCTGCCATTGCCGCCATCGCCTTCAACCAGCCAACCGCCCCGGTGGATGGCAACATCGCGCGCGTGCTGGCCCGGCGTCTGACGCTGGAAACCCCGTTGCCGGGGCTGAAGGGGGAAATCCGACCCGAGGTTGAAAAGCTGTTGCCGGCCGGGCGCCCCGGTGACTTCGCCGAAGCCCTGATGGACCTGGGGGCCGGTGTGTGCAAACCGAAAAAGCCCGATTGCCCGCGCTGCCCGTGGACCGGCGATTGCCGGGCAGAGGCATCCGGCACGCCGGAACGGTGGCCCCGGCGCAAAGTGGCAAAGCCCAAACCGACACGCCGGGGCTGGGTTTTCTGGCTGGAGCGCGAGCCGGGCGATGGCGATAAAAACAGCGTTGAAGTCTTTATTGTGCGCCGCCCGCAAAAAGGGTTGCTGGGCGCCATGATGGCCTTCCCCACCACCGACTGGGCGGAAGGTGCGCCAGACACCGACATCGCACTGGATGAAGCGGATGGCCTTTTTCAGGCCCGCAAAGTGGCCGAGAGCGCCTTTGCCAGTTTCGGTAACAACAACTGGCAGGCGCTCGACGGGCGGGTGCGCCACACCTTTACGCACTTCAGCCTTGAACTTGGTGTAGTCTGTGGCCGCATCGACGGTGGCGCAATACCTGCGGCCGGGGTGGACGGGGTCTGGTGCCCCGAGGCCGAACTGGGATCCCGCGCCCTGCCGTCGGTAATGGCCAAGGTTGCCCGGCTGGTTGGCGAGGGAAAAACCGGGGGTTAGACTTAAAAATTAGCGTTCGAAACATCGGCCCTGAAATCCTATATAGTGTTGAGGGCACGATATTTGGTTGGAAAGATAAAAAATGGCTGTGGGCGGCAACATTCTTCTGGTTGAGGATACGGTTTCCCTTGCGAAAACGTACCTTGCCTATCTCAAGGACGATCCATACGAAGTCCAGCACGTGGAACTGGGCGCCGATGCGCTGGCGGTAATTCGCGAGCGGACGCCGGATGTTATCCTGCTTGACCTGAAGCTGCCGGACATGGACGGCATCGATATCCTGAAGCACATTTCCGAAAATGGCATTCCCAGTGCGGTGGTGGTTGTTACCGCCAATGCATCGTTGAACGTTGCCATCGAGGCAATGCGCCTTGGCGCGCTGGATTTTCTGGTCAAACCGTTCAATGCCGAGCGCCTGCGCGTTACCATTAAGAATGTTCTGGAACGCCAGCACCTCACCAAGATTGTTGAAACCTACCGCAACGACATTGACCGCCGTGAATTCGGCGGCTTTATCGGCGCTTCCATCGCCATGCAGGCGGCATATCGAATCATCGAAAGTGCCGCCAGTTCCAAGGCAACGGTTTTTATTACGGGTGAAAGCGGCACCGGCAAGGAGCTGTGCGCCGAGGCCGTCCACAACAACAGTCCGCGTGCAGGCGGCCCGTTTGTGGCCATTAACTGTGGCGCCATTCCCAAGGACCTGATGGAAAGCGAAATTTTCGGTCACGTTAAAGGCGCCTTTACCGGCGCCGTGGCCTCGCGCGAGGGCGCTGCCGCGCGCGCCAATGGCGGCACCTTGTTTCTTGATGAAATATGCGAAATGGACCTGAACCTGCAAACCAAATTGTTGCGGTTTATCCAGACCGGAACCTTCCAGCCCGTTGGCGGCACCAAGACCGAGGAAGTGGATATACGTTTTGTTTGCGCCACCAACAAAGACCCCATGGTTGAAGTTTCCGAGGGGCGCTTTCGCGAAGACCTTTTTTACCGCCTGCACGTTATCCCCATTGCGATGCCGCCGCTAAGGGGCCGTGAAAGCGATGCTGTCGACATTGCCGAGCATCTTCTTGAGTTGTATGCCACCGAGGAAGGGAAGGCGTTTAAGGGCTTTTCAGACGAGGTGCGCGCTATTTTTCAGGCCTATCCATGGCCGGGAAACGTTCGCCAGTTGCAAAATGTTATTCGCAACATTGTGGTGCTGAATGATGCCGAGGACGTGTCAGTCGAAATGTTACCGGCACCATTGGATGAATATGTTGGCAAGGTTACGCCGATTCACGCCGGGCGCGCTGAAACTTCCGTTATCGCGCCAACATCTGCCATGGTAAAACGCGAGGCCGATATTCGCCCCCTTGAGGAAACGGAACGCGAAACCATCGAAACCGCCATCGAGGTTTGCGGTGGAAATGTTCCCAAGGCGGCGGCGTATCTGGGCATTTCGGCGTCAACCATTTACCGCAAGCGCCAGAGTTGGGAAGAAAAAACCGACCATGCTTCCGAGGCCTAGCTCAGGAAGCTGATACGACCAACTCAGCGGCCAGCGTTTCGGCTGCATCGACCGTGGCGGGCAGGTTGCGCACCAGCAATTCATAGCATTTGGCGATGGCTTCGTGGTCGGCCGTGTCGCAGGCTTGCTCAAGGGCCAGGGCAACTTCGGCGCCTTCGGGCGCGCCGTAGGTGCGGCAAAGCCCCTTAAGCGAGTGGGCGTGCAGGCGCATTGCAGCCGGGTCACCGTGGCTATTGACCAGGGCATCAAGAAGACTCATCCGGTCGTTCACATCCAATTTGAATTGGCCGAAAAGCTCCATCACGTTTTCAGCGCCGACATCCGCGATCATTTGCTCAATAAGGGCTTTATCGGTCATATCCATCTCGCGCCTTGCGTTAATCGTCATTAATCATCGTAGGAAATCAACGCTTCGAAGGGGATGTCCAGGCGATCCTGCCCGTTCAGGAAAGTCAGCTCGATAATTGTCGCCGCGCCGGTTACGTTGCCGCCGACTTTTTTGCACAGGTTAATGGTCGCTTCCATGGTGCCGCCGGTAGCCAGCAGGTCATCCAGAATCACAACGCGCTGACCGGGTGCGATGGCATCATCTTGTATTTCGAGGATATCGGTGCCGTATTCAAGCGCATATTCGTATTGCACCGTTTTGCCGGGCAATTTGCCTTTTTTTCTGGCCATCACGAAACCGCAGCCCAGCTTAAGCGCCAACGGGGCGGCAACCAGAAAGCCGCGCGATTCAATGCCAACCAATATGTCCGGCTGCCATGCACCGATCATGCGGGCCATGCGGCCCATGGCCACCTGCCAGGCGTCCGGGTGCGCAAGCAGGGTTGAGACGTCGTAAAACAAGATGCCCGGTTTTGGAAAATCCGGTATGGCGCGAATGTGGTCCTTAATATCCATATTCTGGATAACCCCTATTTTGTTGATTTGCGGTGTTGGGATAATAGCGAACGAGCGGCCAA
The DNA here is from genome assembly GCA_965602455.1 of uncultured Thalassospiraceae bacterium. Classification (GTDB taxonomy): domain Bacteria; phylum Pseudomonadota; class Alphaproteobacteria; order Rhodospirillales; family Magnetovibrionaceae; genus CBFCYL01. Next base: position 18,397 of record CBFCYL010000006.1, read on the forward strand.
AGAAACAAGGGCGCGCCGAAAAAAACGGCACGCCCCTGGTTTGGATACATCTACCGGGCCAATGGGCCGGGCCTTAGTGGCTTTTCAGATATTCGATGACGGCGGCTCTTTCTTCGGCCTTTTTCAGCTTGAAGCTCATGGACGTTTTCTTGCCGAGGAACTTCTTGGGGTTGGCCAGCCAGCCATCCAGGCTGGTGTCGTCCCAAACGATGTCAGAACCGGCCAGGCCCTTGTATTTACTGAAGCCATCCACGGTTCCGGCCTGCTTGCCGACAATGCCAGCCAATGACGGGCCGACCTTGTGCTTGCCCGCATCGGTGCTATGGCAGCTTTTGCAGCGTTTTTTAAACACCGCCTCGCCAGCCTCGTTTCCACTGGCCGAGGCATTAAGGGGAAGGGTGAAAAGGAACACCGCGGCAATGGCGGCGGAAAGGGCATGTTTGATCATGGGCTCGGGGTCTCCATTGCTAAAAGGCATCAGCGGCTCGAGCGCGAGTATAGCATCACCGGGCGATGGGCACATGACCGGGGTCAAGCCTGCCCCTTAACCCAAAAAACCGGGGCCCTGCCTTGCAAATCCAAGCAAAAACCCCCGCCTGGCGGCTGCCGACGGGGGTTTGCGGGTCGTAAGCGAGGGGAGATTCTCAAAGGGTTTTGAGATACTCAATCACCTCTTCGCGTTCATCTTCCTTCTTCAGCTTGAAGGTCATGGGTGTGCTTTTGCCGATAAACTTCTTGGGATTGGCCAACCAGCCGTCGAGCTGGGCCTCATCCCAGATGATGTCGGAATTTTTTAACCCCTTGTAATTGGTGTAGCCGTCGACGGTACCGGCGGTGCGCCCAAATACGCCAGCCAACGACGGGCCGGTCTTGTGCTTGCCGGCTTCGGTGGCGTGGCAGCTTTTGCAGCGTTTCTTGAAAACCTTCTCGCCCGCTTCGCTGGCCGATGCGGCGGCGGGAAGGGCAAACAGGAAAGCCGCGGCAAGGGCGACGGAAAGATGTTGGTTAAACTTATTGCTCATGAGGGGGGTCTCCGTTGCGGTTTTTGATTTTATACCAGATGGGTACCGGTCGGCGGCCCATCAAGTGCCGCGGAGTATAACGGTTGAACCTGAGCGCTACATGAACAAAATCGAATATATCGTTTCAATATATATTGCAAATAGTTAGGCATGAAAAAACCCCGCCGGACTTGATGCCAACGGGGTTTTTTATGGTTTGCGAAAAGCGGGTCAGCCGTTCTTTTTGAGGTACTCGATGATTTCCTCGCGGTCTTCCGCCTTCTTGATTTTGACGCTCATGGCCGTTTTTTTGTCGATCCCCTTGGATTTCAGAAAATCCTTCTGGTTGGTGATCCAGGCATCAAGCGTGGCTTCGTCCCAGGTGAAGCTGGCGCCCTTGAGGGCCTTGAATTTCTTGAAACCGGTGGAGCCTGCCTTGCGACCAACCACGCCCTTGAGCGCGGGGCCAATGGCGTCTTTATCCATCTTGTGGCAGACGCCACATTTTTTCTTGAAAAGTTTGCCGCCATCAGCGTCGGCGCTTGCCATGCCGGAAGTGGTGGCAATGGCCATGGCGAGCCCAAAGGCTACGAAATGTTTGGTTTTCATGATTTTGGTATCTCCAACTGGTTTCGCAAAGTGGTTGCTTGTGCTCCCCCCTAAAAAGAGCGTCCGCTTTTCTAGCCCACAGCAGGCCACATAGCAATGTACACAACATAAGTTCGGCGGGGGCAGGCTGTTGCAATCTTGAAATAGTACCGCGTAATCAGGGCCAAAAAGCGGCAAAACCCCTAAAAAAGCCTGAAAAACGCATAGAATTGGCAAAAAGCAGCCGGTTGCGCTTTTTGCTGAATTTTATTTGGGCCTAAAGGGCCTAAAGCCCGTTGAGTTCCTGCCAGATGGCGTAATCGCGCCGGAAGGCCTCCAGAGAGGCCCAGACCCGTGCGAAATTGGCGTCTTTGCCTGCCTCCGCCTGCACCACGTCAAACCAGGCCCGGCGCATGGCCGACAGCACCAGATCGGACCAACGATGCACCTCTACACCCTGCAGCCCGAGTGCCTTCAGGGCCGCAAACTGCCCGCCGCCGCCCGCCGCCATGCCATAGCGCACATTATCGCCGCACACGGTTTCCACCTGGGCGCGCGCATTTTTGGGCAGACCTTCCCAGACCTTGGCGTTGACCATCAGGGCAAATAACGATGCCGGCTGGTGCCAGCCGGGGAAGTAGTAGTGCTTGGCGACCCGGTGAAAGCCCAGTTCGGCATCGACGCTGGGCATGGAAAATTCGGCCCCGTCGAGGCGGCCGTCTTCCAGCGCACCGAGGATTTCACCCGCACCCAGTTCCACCACATCAGCGCCCAGCGCACTCAGCACCTTGCCGCCCAGGCCGAAGGCCCTGATTTTCAGTTTCCTGAAATCGCCGGTGGTGCGCACTGGCCTCTTGAACCAGCCCGAAGCTTCCGCCGGAATGGCACCGCAAATGATGGCGTGAACACCACGGTCGGAGAACAAATCCTGAAACATGGCTGCGCCACCGCCGAAATAATACCAGGCGATATATTCCTCGGCCGACGGCCCGAAGGGAACGGATGAAAACAATTGCAACGCCGGGATTTCCCTCCCCCACTGGCCGGGCGCGGCGAAGGCGGCTTCCAGGGTGCCCGAAGCCACGGCCTCGAAGGTGTCTTTTTCCGGCACCATGACGCCGGGGCCAAACACCTTCATCTCGAAGGCGCCGCCCGAAAGGCGCACCAGTTCGCTTTCCAGGCGGGTGGCCAGTGCGCCCAGTGCGGGCAGTTCACGAGCGAAGGCGCTGGCGACACGCAACCTGATGGCGGGCTGGCCGCTCGCTATTGTTGATGCGGTGGAAAAGGCTTTGGGCGCCGGGGCCGGCGTGGTCTCGGTGTTCAGGCGTTCCAGCGTTTCCTCGCCGTGGGGCGCTGTTCTTGACTGGGCTTGTTGCAGGCGCGGCGCAATGACGCTGGCGCCTATCATGACGCCAACCACAACGCCGACTACAATGCCAATAATGGTGTTGCGCATGGTCCCCGTTTTCCCCTTGGGCCCTTTGGTCAATGGCGGCCCTTTCGCGGCGGGAGGATAGCACACCGCCTGCATTGGGGAAGGGGGTCTTGGCACCCCAACGGGGGATAAAAAAGCTAAACCCCACAGCTTCATAAAGAAGACTGCGGGGTTTGAAGTTTGGTCGGGGCGAGAGGATTTGAACCTCCGACCCCCGGGGTGTGGGGTGTCCCCGCAAATAAACAGCAGGGGGAAATAGTAAAACCCCCACCGGTTTCCCGATGGGGGTTAATTGGTCGGGGCGAGAGGATTTGAACCTCCGACCCCCTGCTCCCGAAGCAGGTGCGCTACCAGGCTGCGCCACGCCCCGATCATGACCCTGATATCTCAGGGTGGCGCTTTATAGCCTTGCCCTCTGCCTGTGGCAAGAACCTCCGGGGCCTGTGGCAAGAACCCTGCGTTAGCGGTTGGGGGGTGAGCCTAAAACGCGCGCTCGATACAGAAATCGACAGTTTCGGCCATGGCCTCCTTGATGGGGCTTTCAGGAAAGATGCCCAGTGCGTCACGCGCAATGGCGCCATAATGGCGGGCCCTCTCGACGGTGTCGGCCAGGGCGCCGTGTTTTTCCAGCAGTTCGCGGGCGCGATCTATGTCGCCTTCCGCCTGATCCATGTCTTCCAGGGTGCGCCGCCAGAAGGCGCGTTCGTCGTCATTGCCGCGGTGGAAAGCCAGAATAATGGGTAACGTCACCTTACCCTCGCGGAAGTCGTCGCCGATGGACTTGCCCAGCGTTACCTCGCGGGCGGAAAAATCGAGCACATCGTCAATCAGCTGGAAAGCAACGCCGAGGTTCTGGCCATAAGCGGCCAGCGCTTCCTGCTCGACCTTGGGGCGTTCGGCAACCACCGCGCCCAGCTCGCACGCGGCGGCGAAAAGAATAGCGGTTTTGGATTCAATGACCTCAAGATAAGCCGTTTCGCTGGTGCCGGTGTCGTTGGCGGTCATCAGTTGCATGACCTCGCCTTCGGCCAGAATTGCCGATGCCGACGAAAGAATGCGCAGCACTTCCAAGGAGCCGTCTTCGACCATCAATTCGAACGAACGCGAAAACAGAAAATCCCCCACCAGCACACTGGCCTGGTTGCCCCACAGCGCGTTGGCACTATCAAGGCCGCGGCGCAGTTCGCTGGCGTCTACCACGTCATCGTGCAGCAGGGTGGCGGTGTGGATGAATTCTATGCACGTGGCCAGCAACACCTGGCGGCTGCCTTCGTAGCCGCACAGTTTGGAAGATGCCAGCGTCAACATGGGGCGCAGGCGCTTGCCACCGGCGGCGATGATATGCCCGGCCAGCTCCGGGATCAGGCTGACGGGCGAATGCATCCGCGTCACGATCTCTTCGTTGACGGCCTTGAGGTCGTCGGTGATCAGTACGCCAAGGCGGTCCAACGGTGATGGCTGGTCGCGTTTTTCATCCAGATTGACGACAATACCCAAGATGATCCCTCATATTTGGCTGTTATTGTGCTTAACTCTATTCATAGCAGATTTGGAGGCGTTAGAGAAAGGGCAAGCCTTGGCAATCAAGAAGCCAGTTAGCAACGAAACCACGGACGACACCCTGCTCGGCGGGCGAGTCAGCCTCAGCCAGCCTTCCTCGGGCTATCGGGCCGCCATTGACCCGGTGCTGCTGGCGGCATCCGTTCCGGCGAAGGCGGGAGAGTTGGTGCTGGACCTCGGCTGCGGCGTGGGCGCGGTCATGCTGTGCCTGAGCGCGCGCGTTGCCGGTTTGCGCGTAGATGGGCTGGAACTACAACTCCAATTAAGCGAACTGGCGGCGCACAATATTAAGGCCAACGGCCTTGAAGACCGCGTGCGGGTTTATTGCGGCAACCTGCTCGTGCCGCCGGTGGAACTTATCGAGGCAGGCGGCAGGGCCTATGACCACGTTATCGCCAACCCACCTTACCAGACTCAATCCAGCGGCCACCCGCCGCCCGATCCATCCAAACGCACGGCGCACGTGGAAGGTGAAGCTGGCCTTGCGGCGTGGGTGCGGGAAGCCGGGCAATGCGTGCGCCGCAAAGGGCGGGTGACGTTCATCCACCATGCGGAGCGTTTATCCGAGCTGCTGGCGGCGCTGGAAACCCTGAAGGGCGAGCAGGCGGTTGGCGATATCACCATCGTGCCGCTGTTGGCGCATGCCGGCGAAGCGGCAAGCCGGGTTATTGTCAGCTGGCGCCGCGGCGTCAAAACGCCACTTAGGCTGTTGGCGGGAATTGTGCTGCATGAAGCGGACGGCGCCTACACGCCCGATGTGAAGGCGGCACTTGAAGGCGCGGCGCTGCGGGTTGACCACGGCCCCGTCGAGCCGTAAAAGAGGCTCATGTTCGGTTTTTCCATCACCAAGCTGCTTTTCACCATCGTCGCCATTGTCGTCATCTGGCAGGGCTTCAAGTGGTTTGGTCGCATGCAGGAAAACCGCGAACTGGGCAGCCAGAATAAAAAGAAAAAGACCGAATCGGCCAACGCCGGGCACGATGGCGTTGAGGATATGGTGAAGTGTGCCACCTGCGATACTTTCGTTTCTCGCTCGACGCGCTCATGTGGTCGGGCTGATTGCCCCTATCCGGGCTGAGAAGCCGAACCGGCACTATTAACCCTTTCATTCCGCGCTGGGCGGGGCTACGTTTTCCGCAACGTAACGCCGTAACCCTTATGCCTCGGGGCCACCCCGCGATGACCACCCAGCCCAATCCGGAAACGTGTTTCCAGCGCCTGATTCTGAACCTTCAGGATTTTTGGGCCCGTAAAGGCTGCGTCATTTTACAGCCCCACGATCAGGAAGTGGGCGCCGGCACCTTCCACCCCGCGACCACGCTGCGCGCCCTTGGCCCTGAACCATGGAAGGCGGCCTATGTGCAGCCTTCACGCCGCCCCACCGATGGCCGCTACGGTGAAAACCCCAACCGCCTGCAGCACTATTACCAGTTTCAGGCGATGATCAAACCGAGCCCCGACGACAGCCAGGAGCTTTACCTCGAAAGCCTGCGCGCGCTCGGCATCGACACCACCAAGCACGACATCCGTTTTGTCGAGGACGACTGGGAAAGCCCAACGCTCGGCGCGTGGGGCCTCGGCTGGGAAGTGTGGTGCGATGGCATGGAGGTTTCGCAGTTCACTTATTTTCAGCAAGTCGGCGGCATTGAGTGTGACCCGGTTTCGGTTGAGCTGACCTATGGGCTGGAGCGCCTCGCCATGTATATACAGGGCGTCGAAAACGTGTTTGATCTCGACTGGAACGGCGAAGGGGTGACCTATGGCGACATCTTCCTGCGCAACGAGCGCGAACAGTCGGCTTATAACTTCGAGCACGCCAATACCGATATTCTGGTTCAGCATTTTGCCGACGCCGAGGCCGAATGCAGCGCGCTGCTGGCTTTGGAAAAGCCGCTGGCCTTGCCCGCTTACGAACAATGCATTCGCGCCAGCCATGCTTTTAATATGCTCGATGCCCGCGGCGTTATTTCCGTCACCGAACGACAGGCCTATATCGGGCGTGTGCGCGCCCTTTCCAAGGGTTGCTGCGAAGCGTGGCTCGCGGGCGGGGAAGGCTAAATCATGCCCGAACTATTGGTTGAGTTGTTTTCCGAGGAAATCCCCGCGCGCATGCAGGCGAAGGCGGCCGAAGATCTCAAACGCCTTGTTTGTGACGGCCTGAAAGAAGCCGGGCTGGAATGGGAAAGGGTGGAAGCCTTTTCCGGGCCACGCCGGTTGACCCTGGTGGTTGACGGGCTTCCCGAAATGACGCCCGACAAGGAAGAAGAAAAGAAAGGCCCCGCCGTTGGCGCGCCAACGCAGGCCATTGAAGGCTTTCTTAAATCTAACGGGCTTGATTCTGTGGATGCGTGCGTTGTGCGCGACGTAAAAGGCAAGCCCACTTTCTTTCTGGTGAACCGGGCCAAGGGCTTCAAGACGGCGCGCGCCCTTTCGACCATTCTCGAAAATGCCATCAACGCCTTGCCGTGGCCGAAGTCCATGCGCTGGAAAGACACCACTGTGCGCTGGGTGCGGCCGCTGCAAAACATTCTCGGCCTTTTCAATGGCGAGGAAATAGAGCTGGAATACGGCCTTATCAACGATGCGCAAACGGCTGCCGCGCCAACGAAGGACAACACCATTTTTGCCAACAGCTACACCCACGGCCACCGCTTTTTGTCGCCGGAAGCCATTCACGTTTCCGATTTTGACGACTATCGCCAGAAACTAACGAACATCAACGTCATGCTGTGTGCGTCTGAACGGCGGGCCGAAATTCTGGATACCGCCAGGGCGCTGTGTGAAGTCGAGGAACTGGTGTTGCAGGAAGACGAAGGCCTGCTGGCCGAAGTCGCGGGCCTTGTGGAATGGCCGGTGGTGTTGATGGGCGACATCGACGCCCAGTTTATGGAACTGCCCGCCGAGGTGCTAAGCGCCACCATGAAGCTGCACCAGAAGTTTTTCTCCGTGCAGAACCAGGACGGCACGCCAGCGCCCAAGTTTATTGTTGTTTCCAACCAGCTGGCGCCCGATAGCGGTGTTGCCATCATCAAAGGAAACGAGCGCGTGTTGCGCGCAAGGCTTTCGGACGCGCAGTTCTTCTGGAACAAGGACCGCGCCGCTTCCCTTGGCTCACGCGCCCCGCAGTTAAAAGACATTATCTTTCATGCCAAGCTGGGCACCCTTGATGACAAGATCGACCGGGTGCAGGCGCTGGCCGCCGAGCTTTGCGATGTGATTCCCGGTGCCGACAAGGACGCGGCGCGTTCCGCCGCTCGCCTCGCCAAGTGCGACTTGGTCACCGGCATGGTCGGCGAACTGCCGGAATTGCAGGGCGTCATGGGGCGCTATTACGCGCTGGGCGATGGCGAAAAGCCGGAAGTGGCCGACGCCATTCGCGATCATTACTCACCCCTCGGGCCGGGCGATGCCTGCCCGACGGCACCGGTTTCGGTAGCCGTGGCGCTGGCCGACAAGATCGATACGCTTGCTGGGTTCTGGGTCATTGACAAAAAACCCACCGGGTCAAAAGACCCGTTTGCGCTTCGGCGCGCGGCGCTGGGTGTTATCCGGCTGATTGTTGAAAACGGGCTGCGGCTGAGCCTGTTGGCAGCCTTCAGGGCGGCGGGCGGTGAAAAGATTGCCGATGATCTGCTGACCTTCTTTGCCGACCGTTTAAAAGTCCACTTGAAAGGCGAGGGCGTACGCCACGACCTTATTGATGCCGTCATGGCCAAGGGCGACGAAGACGACCTGACGCGTCTGTTGGCCCGCGTTTCGGCACTGTCGGCATTTGTTGCCACCGATGACGGGAAAAACCTGCTGGCAGCGCACAAACGCGCGGCCAACATCCTGAAAATCGAGGAAAAGAAAGACAAGAAGTCTTATCGTGGAGACGTTGATGCGGCGTTGCTGGAACTGGATGAGGAAAAAACGCTGCTTGGCGCCCTTGCCGACACCAACAATAGCTGCTCGTCGCTTCTGGATGCGGAAAAGTTTGAAGATGCCATGGCCAACTTCGCCAAACTGCGCGGCCCGGTGGACGCCTTCTTCGATAAGGTTACGGTCAACGCCGACGATGCCAAGGTGCGTGAAAACCGCCTTAAACTGTTATCGCAAATTCAGACTGCCATGGACGCGGTCGCCGATTTTTCCAAAATTGAAGGTTGATGGATTAAAGCCATGGCGAAAGCCAACGATAACAAAACCGGAATGATCTACGCCTTTGGCGGCGGCAAGGCCGATGGCGGTGCTGACATGAAGGAATTGCTGGGCGGCAAGGGCGCTAACCTTGCCGAGATGAGCGCGCTGGGCATTGCGGTACCGCCGGGCTTTACCATCACCACCGAGGTCTGCAACCAGTTCACCGCTAACAACGAGCAATACCCCGAAGGCCTTGAGGCACAAGTGGCGGCAGAAGTTGCCGTGTTGGAAAAACAGATGGGCGCCACCTTCAATGGCGGCAGCGATGACAGCGTGTTGCTGCTTTCGGTGCGTTCGGGCGGGCGGGCATCCATGCCCGGTATGATGGACACCGTTCTCAATCTCGGCCTTAACAGTAAAACAGTGGCGGCTTTGGCGCGCGAAAGCGGCGATGAACGTTTTGCCTTTGACAGCTATCGCCGCTTTATCCAGATGTATGGCGATGTGGTGTTGGGCGTTGACCATTATTATTTTGAAGACCTTCTGGAAGCTCATAAAAGCGAACACGGTTTTCGCCTCGATACCGACCTGGCGGCCTCTGACTGGAAAACGCTCGTTCCTAAATATCTTGCGCTGGTGGAACGCGAAACCGGGGCTGCCTTCCCGCAAGACCCCATGGCGCAACTGTGGGGCGCCATTAGCGCGGTGTTTAAAAGCTGGATGAACCAGCGCGCAAAAACCTACCGCCGCCTGCATAACATTCCGGAAAGCTGGGGCACGGCGGTAAACGTTCAGGCCATGGTGTTTGGCAACATGGGCGAGACATCCGCTACCGGGGTTTGTTTTACGCGCAACCCTTCTACCGGCGAGGCGCTTTACTATGGCGAGTTCCTTGTCAACGCCCAGGGCGAGGATGTGGTCGCTGGCATTCGCACGCCGCAGCCGTTGACCAATGCCGAGAAGCTATCCACCGGAACCGCGCTTCAGTCGCTCGAGGAAGTCATGCCGGTGCTGTATGGCGAACTGGATGAGGTTCGCAAAATACTGGAAAACCACTACCGCGACATGCAGGACATGGAGTTCACCATCCAGCAGGGTAAACTGTGGATTTTGCAAACGCGAACCGGCAAGCGCACCGCCAAGGCGGCGTTGAAAATCGCCATCGATATGAAGGAAGAGGGGCTGATCGACCAGACCGAGGCCATCCGCAGGGCTGATCCGCACCAGCTTGACCAGTTGTTGCACCCGACGCTGGACCCGGCGGCGCCGCGCGACATTATTGGCCACGGCCTGCCGGCTTCGCCCGGTGCGGCATCGGGAAGGCTGGTGTTTACCGCCGAAGACGCCGAAGCCTGGGCGGCGCGCGGCGAGGCGGTCATCCTGACGCGGGTTGAAACCTCGCCCGAGGACATTGGTGGTATGCACGTTGCCGAAGGTGTACTGACGACACGCGGTGGCATGACCAGCCACGCCGCCGTGGTAGCGCGCGGCATGGGCAAGCCGTGTGTGTCGGGCGCGGGCGATATTCGTGTTGATGTTAAAAAGAAAAAGCTGATCGCACCGGGCGTAAAATTAAGGGAAGGCGACACGATAACGCTGGATGGCACCACCGGGCAGATCCTCAAGGGCAGGGTGGCCACCGTCGAGCCGGAACTTTCCGGAGATTTTGCCAAACTGATGAGCTGGGCTGATGAAACCCGCACCATGGGCGTTCGCGCCAACGCAGAAACGCCTGCCGATGCTCAGGTGGCGCGCAATTTTGGCGCCGAGGGTATCGGCCTGTGCCGCACCGAACATATGTTTTTCGACCCCGCGCGCATCAACATCGTGCGCGAGATGATACTGGCAGACGATGAAGGCGCACGCCGGGTGGCGCTGGATAAACTGTTGCCGTTCCAACGCACCGATTTCGAGGAACTGTTCCGCGTCATGCAAGGTCTGCCGGTGACCATACGCCTGCTCGACCCGCCGTTGCATGAGTTTCTTCCCCACAACAAGGTGGAAGCCAAGGTTGTTGCCAAGGCGTTGGGTGTTAGCGTCGATCAGGTGCTTGCGCGGGCCACCGAACTGCATGAATTTAACCCCATGCTCGGGCACCGTGGGTGCCGGTTGGGAATTACCTACCCGGAAATCTATGAAATGCAGGTGCGCGCCATTTTCGAAGCCGCGGCGGCGCTTAAAGCAGACGGGCTTTCGGTAAAGCCAGAGGTTATGGTCCCCCTGATTGCGGGGGCCGAGGAACTGGCCGCTTTAAAACCGGTCATCGATGCTACGGCGGCGCGGGTCATGAAGGAAAAGGGTGTTGATATTGAATACACCCTTGGCACCATGATCGAGTTGCCGCGCGCTGCGTTGATGGCTGGCGAGATTGCCAAGGAGGCGGCCTTCTTCAGCTTCGGCACCAACGATCTGACCCAAACCACCTATGGTTTGTCGCGTGACGATTCGGGCAAGTTTTTGCAGACCTACCAGCAAAAAGGGATTGTAAAGGCCGACCCGTTCGTAACCATCGACGTTGCCGGCGTGGGTGAGTTGGTCAAGGTTGGAATTGAGCGTGGCCGCGCCACACGGAAGGATTTGCACGTTGGGATATGCGGTGAACACGGCGGCGATCCGGCGAGCATTTGCTTCTGTAATGAGATCGGTGTCGACTACGTTTCGTGTTCGCCTTACCGTGTTCCCATTGCCCGGCTGGCGGCGGCACAGGCCGCGTTGGGCGTGAAGGCGAAAACAAATCGTTAATCAATAAACGGTAATATCTGGCTCTATGAATACCAAACCGCTTCAAGTTTTATTCCTGTGTACGGGAAATTCGGCGCGCTCCATTATGGCGGAGGCGCTGTTGAACCATTACGCCGAAGGCCGCTTCAGGGCCTATAGCGCCGGTTCCCACCCGACAGGAAAGGTAAATCCGTTTGTGCTGGAGACCCTTTCCGGTGTCGGCATCAACACCGAAGGGCTCAGCTCCAAAAGCTGGAACGAATTTGCCACGGCGTATGCACCCGGTCTCGATATCGTCATCACCGTGTGCGACAACGCCGCGGGCGAAACCTGCCCCATCTGGTATTCAGCACCGGTGAAGGTGCATTGGGGTTTCCCGGACCCGGCGGCGGCCGTCGGCCCGGATGTGGCCAAGTTGGCGGCGACGCGTCTGGTCTTTGGCGATATCCAGCGCCATATCCATTCCATGGTAGGGCTTGCGCTGAGCGGCCTTCCTCCCGCCCGTATCAGGGCGGCATTGGAAGGCATTGCGCCCGCCACCAAACTCAGGTCCAGCGCCTGAGCCTTCATTAATTGTTTAGGGTTTGGGGCGGCGCATGAAAAGCGTCCACTCATCAAGCGGATAGTCTTCCACAACCTCGACATCAGGCGTCAGGGTTTTGGCGAACGCTACAAAATCATCAAGGTCAGCATAAAACAGATCCGGAAGTTTTTCGGCCTGCTCGGCATCCAGCATGTTGAACGCCAGCCCCTTGCGGGTGTTTTGCCAAAGCAGGCGCACACTGGCGCGGATATAGTTACTCCATAATGCTTCATCTGCGTTCAGGCTCATGTTGAAGGTGCCGGAAGCAAAGGTGTAGTCGGCGGTTTCGGTCGCCATGGGGGCGTGCAGGAAAATAGCGCGGGAATCGTTTGCGTGTTGGCGTGCCGCCTTCACCATATCGGGCGATACGTCGTAGCCCCAATAGGCGCTGCCGTTCATCAAGGGCTCGTTCCTGATCATATCGAACAAGGCGCCATAGCCACAGCCGAGATCGTTGATGCTGGTTCCGCCGGCAAGGTCTTCGGGTTCGATAATCCTCAGCAGAACTTCATGGCGCAGCGCCTGGCCTTCTTCGTTTTTCCAGTACACGCCGTTGGCGCTGGGCCCGCAGTCGTTCAGGCGGCCGTCATAAACGTGCGATATCAACTTTATCAACTGGCCGATTTCATTCGGTGGCTTTAACGCCATCTTATTGCCCTTCAGAACGCTAAGCAGGTCATCGATTGGTTTCAGGCACCGGTGGCGGCATCCTCGGTGGGCAGTTCCACCCATTCCGGCACCCGGGGGCGAAGGCTTGCGTCGCCAGCGTTAAAGGGCGCGAGGCCAAGGTGTTCAAGGCGCAACAGGGCCAGGCCGACATTGCCTGCGCTGGTGCGCATCTCGCCGATGGCGCGTTCACCAGCCATGATGGGAGTGCCCGCTTCGGGCGCCGGGCCGTCTATGGTTACGGGCAACAGGCGCTTCTTGACCAGGCCGCGATAGCGGGTGCGCGCGGTGACTTCCTGGCCGATGTAACAACCCTTTTCAAAGGAAACACCATCGAGCTCATTAAAACCGTTTTCCAGCAGCAATGCCCTGTCCACCTGCATGTCGCGGCTGGCATCGGGCAGGCCCAGTGAAATGCGGAGATGTTCGTAAGCATCCAGCGTCGCGCTTTCAAAGGCGTCGCCAAACAGTTGTTCGGTATTCGCAGGCGAGCCAACAACGCGAACCCCGGCACCAGCCAGACGCGGGTCAACAAACGCAACCCCGCCTTTTGTGGCAACGGCACTTCCGCGTTCCGCACCTAACCCCAGTTTCGCAGTTGCACCTTCCCCCCAGGCGGCAAAAACGCTCAACGCGTCGCTGGCATCCGTAATGGTGACATCGGCGCGCAGCTTATACATATTCAGGCGCTTCAGCAGCTCACCCAGGCGAGCGCCTTCGCAATCGAGCACAAGGTCATCGCCCATCTGGCCAATGAAAAAATCAAAAAGGTATTTTCCCTGCGGCGTCAGGAATGCAGCCCATATGGCATGGTCTGGTCGGACGCGTTCTACATCGCCGGAGACCATGCCCTGCAGCATGGTTTTACTATCCGGTCCGCTAAGGCGCAGAACGCCGCGTGCCTCAAGCGGACAAAAGAACGGCTTTGACGATGAGGTCGTGTCCGGCATTGGGTGCGGGCTCCTGCACAGGGTTATGGGCTATGGGCTATGAAACGCTATGGAATAGAAGGTGGGGTATATCATTGCCCTTGGCAAGGGGCCAGCGGCTACCCATCGCCCCGTCGGCCATGGCATAAATAGGGCGTAAATGGGCGATTTTGCTGGGTAATTTGCCTAGCGGCCCGTATAAAGTCGGGCAGGGATCGGGTGTGGGCACAGACCACAGAGCACACCTGTTTAAGCGTATGGGCCGGGATTTAGAATGCGTATTTTGTTTATCACATCGAACCGGGTTGGCGATGCGGTGCTGTCGACGGGCCTGTTGGCGCACTTGCTGGAAGAAAACCCGGGTGCGCGCGTGACCGTGGTGTGCGGCCCGGCTGCCGCCGGGTTGTTCAACGGTGTGCCGGGGCTGGAGCAGGTCATCACCCTTGAAAAGAAAGCGTTGTCGGCCCACTGGCTGGAAATGTGGATTAAGGCCGTGTGGCGGTTCTGGGGCATGGTGATTGACCTGCGCAACGCGCCGTTAAGCGCCGCCCTTTTTTCACGCCGGACGTTTCACCTCGGCCGTGCCGCCAAGCGAGACCGCCACCGGGTGCTGGCGCTGGCCTCGGTGCTGGGTCTGGAGGATAATCCACCATCGCCCAAATTGTGGCCACGCCCCGAAGACGATGCACAGGCGAAAGCGCTGCTGCCCGAAGGTGCCCCGGTGCTGGCGGTGGGGCCAAGCGCCAACTGGGCGGGAAAGATATGGCCATCCGGGCGTTTTGCCGAACTGATCAGTCGCCTGACGGCCCCCGGCGCCATGATGGCAGGTGCGCGCGTGGCGGTGGCGGCGCACGAAAGCGAACGCCATTTGGCCGAGCCTTTATTAAAGGCGCTGGGTGATCTGCCACACGACACGACAACCATTGACCTGATCGGCACCCATTCTCTGGCGTGTCTTTATGCCTGTTTCAAGCGGGCGGCCTTTTATGTCGGCAATGATTCCGGCCTGATGCACGTGGCCGCCGCCAGTGGCGTGCCGACCCTTGGCCTGTTCGGTCCATCGAATGAAGATCATTACAGCCCGTGGGGGCCAAATGGCCGTGCCGTGCGCTCGGTCGAGCCGTGTGCCGGCATATTCCCCGAGGGCTATGATTTCACCGTCAGCCCGACCTTAATGGGGGGCTTAAGCGTGGATATGGCCGAACAGGGGGCTCTCGCGCTATGGTCGGATATCGCATCCTCTCGCAAAGGGCCGCAGACCTCATGAACGCCGTCACAAAAACCATTCACCCAAAGCTGTCGGCCCTGGTTGTCGCCCACAATGAGGAAGCACAGCTTCGCGACTGTCTGGAAACCCTGAAATTCGCCGATGAAATTGTCGTCGTGCTGGACAAATGCACCGATGGTTCGCGCGATATTGCGGCGGACTTTACCGATAACCTGATCGAAGGCAGTTGGGACATCGAAGGCCCGAGGCGTCACGCCGGTATCGAAGTTTGTTTTGGCGACTGGATTTTGGAAGTCGATGCCGACGAACGCGTGTCGGAAGACCTGGCGAAGGAAATTCGTAATGTTATTCACGATGCACCCTTCGGGCATTTCCTGATTCCGTTTGATAACTACATCGGTGATCGGCTGGTGCGTTATGGTTGGGGGGCGTCGTGGGGTGTCAGCGCCACGGTTCGTCTGTTTGCACGCGGTGCCAAGTTCTGGGGCAACCAGCGCCTGCACCCCAAGGTGCGGCTCAAGGGCGAGGCCATGAAACTGGAAGGCCGCATGATCCATTATGTGGACAAGGATATTTCCGACATGATCCACCGTCTTGACCGCTATACCACGGTGCGGGCACAAGACCTTCGCGACAGCGGCGACATTGGTTCGCTGGCCAACAACCTGCGGCGTTTGTTTTCGCGGTTTTTCAAATGCTATATCGGGCGCAAAGGTTACCGCGAAGGGGGGTGGGGGTTCCTGATTGCGTTAATGGCGGGGCTTTTCCCGTTGCTTTCGTACCTTAAGGCACGGCTAGAAGGAACCCGCGACTGATGCGCGTCATGCAAGCCATGGCTGGGGCGGAGTTCGGCGGTGCTGAGGCATTTTTCGTGCGCCTGGTCTCGGGGCTCGCCAAGGTGGGGCTGGATCAGCGGGTGTTGATCCGCACCAACCCCCGGCGCGTTGAAGCCCTGCGCAAGGCTGGCATTGACCCCCAACAACTGGCCTTTGGCGGCATGCTGGATTTCAAGACCCCCATCGCCATTCGCTGGGCACTACGTGAATACCGGCCCGAAGTGGTGATGACGTGGATGAACCGGGCAACGCGGATGATGCCGCGCCGCAAGCTAAAGGACGTTGACTACGTTCATGTTGCGCGCCTCGGCGGCTATTACGACCTGAAATACTATCGCCATTGCGACCATTTGATTGGCAACACGCGCGACATAGTCGATTACCTTATAAAGCAAGGCTGGCCAGAGGAACGCGCCCATTACCTGCCCAACTTTGTTGCCGCTGATGTGCGCCCGGCCGTGGCGCGGTCTGAATTGCACGTTCCGCAAAACGGTAAGATGGTTTTCGCCATGGGCCGCCTGCACGAAAACAAGGCGTTTGATGTTTTGATCCGGGCTATGGAGTCACTTTCACAAACTTACCTGTGCATTGCCGGCGAAGGCCCGGAACATGAAAGACTTGATGAATTGGCAACGCGCAGTGGTGTGCGCCCGCGCGTGCGTTTTCTTGGCTGGCGCGAGGATACAGCGGCGCTGTTGGCGGCGGCTGATGTGTTCGTCTGCCCGTCGCGCCACGAACCGCTGGGCAATGTGGTTATCGAAGCCTGGGCCCAGTCGCGCCCCGTGGTCGCTACCGCTTCTCAGGGTCCGGGTGAATTGATTCAGGATGGCAAAAACGGTGTCCTGGTCCCCATCGATGATCATCAGGCAATGGCGGGGGCTATCAAGGCGGTGCTGGGTGATGAAGTATTCGCCCAATCGCTCGCCACCAGCGGAAGAAGGGCTTATGAGGCCGCCTATACGGAAGCCGAAGTGGTGCAAAACTATCTCGATTTCTTCAAAATGGTTGCGGGCTGATGTGCGGCATTTCGGGCATTGTTTCCACGGGTAGCAAGCCGGGTGAAAAATCAATCGCCGCGCTTGAAAAATCGCTGGCGCACCGTGGGCCGGATGGCACCGGGCGCCACGTTTCCGGAAATTGCGTGCTGGTGCATACCCGCCTTGCCATCATCGACGTCGAAGGTGGCGACCAACCGTTTGTGCAGCAGGTCGACAACAAGGAAGTCGCATTAATCGCCAACGGCGAGATATATAACAACCCGGAATTGCGCTCCGAACTTAAGGATGCCCCGTTTCAAAGCCGCTCAGATTGCGAACCGCCGTTGCACCTGTATTTGCAAGACGGCGTTGGTTTTACACGCGCCCTTCGTGGCATGTATGCCATCGCCATCTGGGACGCCCGCCATGACCGACTGGTGCTTTCGCGCGACCCCTTTGGCATCAAGCCGCTTTATTATATTGAAAACGATGAGGGCTTTGCCTTTGCATCGGAGCCGCGCGCCTTGCTCGACGCTGGTTTGGCGGAAGCTGAAATCAATGATGACGCCATAGAAGAACTGACCGGCCTGCAGTTTTCCAATGCCCGCGAAACCGCCTTTAAAGGCATTTACCGCGTCGCACCCGGCGAAACACTGGTGGTGGAAGGTGGAAAAATTATCGAAAGTTACCACCTGCCTGCGCTGCGCCGAGGTCCATCAGCCGTGGAACCGCGCTCTATGACCTCGATAAGGTGCTGAGCGAAAGCGTCAACGTGCACCAGCGTTCCGATGTTCCTTACGGTATGTTTCTTTCCGGTGGTGTCGATTCATCCGCCTTGCTGGCGTTGATGAACCGCCTGAACGAACAACCGGTTCTAGCGTTCAGCGCCGGTTTTCCTGGAACTGAAGCCGTGGACGAGCGCGAACACGCCCGCAAGCTGGCGAAACTTTCCGGTGCCGAACACATTGAAGTTGAGTTGACGGCGAGCGATCTGTGGTCGTCGTTGCCGAAAATTGCCCGGCACATGGATGACCCGGTGGCTGATTATGCCGTGTTGCCGACATGGAAACTGGCCGAGGCAGCGGCGGCAAGAAACATCAAGGTGGTGTTGACGGGCGAGGGCGGCGACGAACTGTTCGCGGGCTATGGCCGTTACCGAACGGCGACTAGGATGTTGTTTGCCCGCGAAATGTATCGCCGCGGCATTTTTCAGGACCTTGGTGTTTTAAGGAGCGATGATGCGCCAAGACACTGGCGCGCCGGCATTGCCGAGGCTGCCAATAGCGCCCGCACGGCTGGAAGAACACGCCTGCAGGCGGCGCAGGCGACCGACATCGCCACATGGCTGCCCAATGACCTGTTGATCAAGGTGGACCGCATGTTGATGGCTCACGGGGTAGAGGGCCGGGTGCCGTTCATCGACCCTGCGGTGGCGGATTTTGCCTTCATGTTGCCGGACGGCCACAAGGTGCGCCATGGAAAGGGCAAGTGGCTTTTGCGCAAGTGGCTGCAAACGGCACTGCCCGAGGCGAGGGCGTTTTCGCGCAAGCGCGGGTTTACGGTGCCGGTAGGTGCCTGGATGGCGGAACGTGGGCGGGCGCTGGGCGAGAAGGTAGCGGCACAAGCCGGCGTTCGGGCGTTGTGCCTGCCCGGGGCGGTTGAGGACTTGTTCCAAAGCGTTGACCAGAGAGCCCAAAAAGCCCAGTGGACCCTGCTTTTTTATGCCGTTTGGCACCAGATCCACATCCTCGACGGCGATGAAGCGAGCGGCGTTTTTGACCTTCTGTGAGGCGTGATTAGCTGGCTGTAATCTGCCCCCTTTTACTTGACGGCCAAACCTGAAATGATATGAGCCATGACTGACACTCCAGACAAAAATCCTGACGACAGCCCTGACGGCAGCAAAGACAAGGTTGCTGCTGATAAAAGGAGCACCGAAAGACGCCAGGGCACCGAAAGGCGTGATAACGCTCAGAGCGGCTTCGTCATGGCCGAATTCGATAAAAACAAGACTATTTTCGATGAAGGCGATGAAGGCGACGCTGCTTACTTGATTGTTCGCGGCAAGGTGGAAATCCGCAAAGGGGTTCGCACCAGCCAGCCACAGATTCTGGCAACGCTCAGCAAAGGCGATGTTTTTGGCGAGATGGCCCTTTTTGATAATGCCGCGCGCATGGCACAAGCCGTTGCGTTAACGAAGGTAGAGACTATCCGCATTTCTCGCGACGAGTTTCACAAGCGCCTCGATAGCGTTGACCCTGTTATGCGCACCATTGTTCTTTACCTGGTGCACCGTGTTCGCGGCATGGCCGACCAGTTCATGCGAAAAAAGAGCGGCGTTAACTGGCATGAATGGCGAACCGACAAGAAACCGGACTTTTACAGTTAAGTAAGCGACAACCATGACATCACCGGACACCATAACCATTCGCCGACCCGACGACTGGCACCTGCATTTGCGCGATGGTGCCATGCTCGACGCCGTAGTGGAATATACGGCAGGGCGTTTCGGCCGCGCCATCGTCATGCCGAACCTCAGCGAACCGGTGGTCACGGCAGCGCAGGCAAAAGCCTATCGCCAGCGCATTGTGAAAGCGGTTGACCCGCAAACCGGGTTTGAACCGTTGATGACGGCGTACCTGACCGACAGCACCGACCCGCAAGACCTGGCGCAAGGCTTCACGGACGGCACCTTTGCCGCCGCCAAGCTGTATCCGGCGGGGGCGACGACCAATTCAGACCGTGGCGTGACCGACGTTGCAAAAATCAGTGCCGTTTTAGAAAAAATGGAAGAAATATCCATGCCGTTGCTGGTTCACGGCGAGGTCACGGACGCCGACATTGATGTCTTCGACCGCGAAACGGTGTTCATCGACCGGGTGCTGGAGCCCATGTTAATGGCGCACCCGGCCCTGAAAGTGGTGTTTGAGCACATTACAACACAGGGCGCGGTTCAGTTCGTTCGTTCGCAGGGCCCGCGTGTTGGCGCCACCATTACCGTTCATCACCTGATGATTAACCGCAGCGATATGTTTCGTGGCGGCATTCGCCCGCACCTGTATTGCTTGCCGGTGGCCAAGCGCGAACAGCACCGTCTGGCGCTTGTTGAAGCGGCCACCTCGGGTGAGGGGTGTTTTTTCCTTGGCACCGACAGCGCACCGCACACGCTTGAGGACAAGGAAAGCGCTTGCGGTTGTGCCGGGGTGTTTTCGGCCCCCGCCGCCATTGAACTTTATGCCCACGTGTTTGCGAACGTGAACGCGCTGGATAAACTGGAAGCCTTTGCCAGCCTGAACGGCCCGGCGTTTTACGGCTTGCCCGCCAACGAGGCGACCATTACGCTTGAAAAGGAAAGCTGGCAGCTCGCCGAAACCGTTTCGGTTGAAGGCGGCAAGGCGGTAAAGCCCTTCATGGGCGGCGAGACGGTGAACTGGAAACTGGCTTAAGCCGTTTTCCAGGCGATGTGCCGACTGATCCGTTTTTCAATCCTGTTGAAGATGCGGGTGATGACAAAGCTCATGGCCAAATAGATAGCGCCCGCCACCATCAAAAACTCAGTCTGCATGTAGGTGCGCGCAATGACCGTTTGTGTCATGCCGGTCAGGTCCAGAAGCGTGATGGTGCTGGCCAGTGCTGAGCCCTTGAGCATCAATATGATTTCGTTGCCATAGGCGGGAAAGGCGATGCGGATGGCTTGGGGAAGCACCACCAGACGAAAGACCTTTACCGGGTGCAGGCCCATACTTTGCGCCGCTTCTATCTGGCCCTTGGGCACCGCCTGTATGGCACCACGCAGGATTTCCGCCGTGTAGGCCCCGGTGTTCAGGCCGAAGGCGATGATGGCACACCAATAGGCCTCGCGCAGAACCGGCCATAGAAAGCTTTCGCGCACGGCCTCGAACTGGCTGAAGCCATAATAAATCAGGAAAATCTGAACCAGCAGGGGCGTGCCGCGAAAAAAGAAGATGTAGCCATAGGCCGGCCACTTGAGTGCCGTGTGTTTGGATAACCGCATCAGTGCTACCGGAATTGCAAGCGCGGCACCGACCAATAGCGCCAAGACCACCAGCTCGATCGTGGTTGCGGCACCATCAAGCAAGCGCGGCAGGTATTTCCAGATGGTTGCGAAGTCGATCATGAGGTCGTTTCCTCAGTACCGCGTCGCGACCGCTTCTCGGCCTTGCCCAGAACGATCATGGAAATAATGGTCAGCAACAGGTAGATCAGCGCCGCCGTGAAATAGAATGTAAAAGGCTCTTTGGTGAAGCCGACGGCAAACTTGGTGGCCCGCATCAGTTCATTGAGGCCAATGATGGAAATCAGGGACGTATCTTTCAGCAGCACCAAAAACAGGTTGCCCAGCCCCGGCAGGGCAATGCGCCAGACCTGCGGTAACGTAACAAAACGAAAAACGTACCAGCGGTGCATGCCCAACGCCCGTGCCGCTTCGCCCTGGCCATCGGGTATGGCCTGAATGGCGCCGCGAAACACTTCCGTGGCATAGGCCCCGAACGTCAGGCCCAGCGCAATAACGCCAGCAAAATATGGACTAAGTTCTACAAACTGCTCATCGCCGAACCACCCGGCAATGGCGCTAAGCGCACTGGAAGAACCAAAATAGACGATCAACACCACCAGCAGTTCCGGCAGGCCCCGCACAACCGTGGTGTAAAAGCCCGCCACCGAACGCGCCACGGCAGATGATGACAGTTTGGCAATGGCGCCCAACAAGCCCAGCAACAGGCCCAGCGCCAGCGCACCAAAGGCGACGCGCAGCGTCATCAGGGCGCCCCACATCAGCTGGTCGCCATATCCGTGAAGGTCAATCATGGGTCATTTGTAAAAGAAAAAACCCGCGCCGTCATCCAGCGCGGGTTTTCTTTATGTTTCTGGCCGTTTTTCAGTAAATATCGACCGTGAAATACTTGTCGTTGATCTTCTTATAGGTGCCATCACGGCGGATTTTGGAAATCGCCAGGTTCAGCTTGCGTTGCAAGTCGCTGTCGCCCTTGCGCACGGCAATTGCGATCTGGTCGCCAATATCAACCGCACCCCCGGCAATGGCAAAGCCCTTGCCGGCGTCGGACTTCAGCCAGTCGGCGCTGGGCAATGTGTCGGCTAAAATAGCGTCAACACGGCCGGCGGCGAGGTCAAGCCAGGCGTTTTCCTGTGTGTCATAAAGTTTAACCTTGGCACCGGAAACCTTGTCTTCAAGGTGTTGGGCGCTGATGGTCGCCCGCTGGGCGCCAACGGTCTTGCCGGAAAGTTTGCTGATATCCAGCCCGCTGCTCTTTTTGGAAACCACGGACAGGGTGTTTGAATAATACCGGTCGGTGAAATCAACCGCTTTCTGGCGTTCAGCGGTAATCGACATGGAAGCAACAATGGCATCGTATTTGCGCTGTTGCAGGCCGGTGATGATGGTATCCCAATCGTTGGTAACGAACGTGCACTCAACCTTCATTTCGGCGCAAAGCGCCTTGGCGATGTCGATATCAAACCCGACAAGCGTGCCGTTGGAATCAACCTGGTTGAACGGGGGGTAGGCGCCTTCGGTGCCGATGCGTACTTTTTCGGCAGCCGTGGCGGTTCCGGATAAGGTGATGGCCGCAATGGCAGCATATATCAGTGACTTGAATTTCATGTTTTAGTTCCTCCCTTAAAGCCGTCTTTGCGGCGATGCCAAAGACCCTACGCCTGATTTTTATCCATCACAAGGGCTTGGTAAAAAACGCTATTTTAACCGGTTTCGTTGCGTTTCCTGGCCCGCCATTGCACCCTTGCGGGCTTTTACAAACACATAGGGGCTGATTTCAACCAGCACCACGCTGGCGAGAATAAGCGCGCAACCCACCAGCCCCATGACGCTTAAGCGCTCACCCAGCACGATGGCGCCGGAAAGTGCGGCAAAGATCATTTCGGTGCTCAGGATAATGGCCGCCGTCGCCGGGTGGCTGTAACGCTGGGCAACGATTTGCAGGGTGTAGGCAACGCCAACCGAAAACACACCGGCATAGATAATCTCAAACCATGCATCGAGCAGCGCCGCCGGGATGATGGTTTCGCTGGCGATGGCCGCTATGGCAGCGATGATGCCAGCAACCATTGCCTGCGTGAAGGCCAGCATCAGGGCGCGACCATCGCGCATCACCAAGCGCCCGATCATGATGACGTGCAGGGCCCAAAAAAGTACGCTGGCCAAGACCCATAAATCGCCGGTGGAAAATGCCGTCAGCGTGCCGCCATTGAGGAAATAGGTGCCGAGAACACAGCCCGCCGCCGCCGGCCACACCGCGGGCCGCGGCCACATGCGAAACAGGGCCAGCGCCAGTATGGGTACCATCGGCACATAGAGGATGGTCAGGAAACCGGCATTGGTAACCGTGGTTGAAATGATGCCGATTTGCTGGGTTATAGATGCGACCACCAGGATGAAGCCGAGCAGAATGCCGCCGCGCACGGCGCGTCTTGGCAGGGGTGTTTCGGCACGCCTCGCCTCGCGAACAACGAAAGGCGCAATGAACAGGGCGCCGAGCAGGAAACGGATGGCCGTAAAGGTGATTGGCCCCATGGTGGTGGTGGCGACATCGTTACTGTCGACAAAGGCGACCTTTTGGGCAACGAAGGTCGTTCCCCAGATAAAGGCGACCAAAATCAAAACCATGTGCGATTGCAGGCGGGTCATGGTGCAACCCTTAGCACAGAGCAAAGCGGGCGTGCCACCCCGGTTCGTTCCCGGTTTTGGTTTTCCCGGTTGACCCGGCGTTGCGGGGCGCGGAAGATGCCCATTCCGCGAACCTTGAATACGGAGTTATTCATGCCTAACCCCGATACCTTTAATGCCCTTGTTCTGGACGAAGCTGATGGCAAGGTTACGTCCGCTTTCAAAACCCTTTCCAATGACGACCTACCCGAAGGTGACGTTACGGTGGGTGTTCAGTATTCATCGCTCAATTACAAAGATGGCATGGCCATCAAGGGCCTCGGCCGGTTGGTGCGCAAATACCCGCATGTGCCGGGGGTGGATTTCGTAGGTCAGGTGGAAACCTCAAGCAACGCCAATTACAAACCCGGTGATAGCGTTATCTGCACCGGCTGGCGTGTCGGCGAAGCGCACTGGGGTGGTATGGCTGAGCGCGCGCGCATCAAGGGTGACTGGCTGGTGAAATTACCGGACGGGCTAGACGCCAAACAGGCCATGGCCATCGGCACCGCCGGGCTGACCGCGGCGCTGGCGCTGATGGCACTGCAGGACCACGGACTCACGCCTGACAATGAAGGCGAGGTGCTGGTCACCGGCGCCGCCGGTGGTGTTGGCTCGGTGGCGGTGGCGTTGTTATCCAACCTTGGTTACCGGGTGGCCGCCGGAACGGGGCGCGCGGGAACCCACGATTACTTAAAAGACCTTGGTGCTACTTCTATTGTTTCGCGCGAGGAACTGGAAACACCAAGCCGCGGCCCGCTGGGTTCCGAACGTTGGGCCGGGCTTATTGATAATGTCGGCGGGCCGATCCTCGCCAACGCGTTGGCCGCTATGGCGTATGGCACCAGTTGTGCTTCTGTCGGGTTGGCCGCGACGCCGCAGCTGGAAACCACGGTGCTGCCGTTCCTGTTGCGCGGCGTCAACCTGCTGGGTATTGATTCGGTGGCCTGTCCCAAGCCGCGTCGCGAAGCCGCATGGGCCTTGCTGGGCAAAAACCTGCCGCTGGCAAAACTGGATGCCCTGACCACGGTGCGGCCCCTGAAAGACCTGCCGGAACTGGCCGAGCAGATCCTCAAGGGCCAGGTACGCGGGCGCACGGTTATTGACGTTCAGGCGGGCTAATCACCCCGTCAGGGCCTGACGCCACCCTTGACGATAAGGCCGGAAAGCCCTAATACGGGCGCCTCAAGCCTCCTTTTCAACCCTGCGGAGGCCTTGTGGCTGGGTAGCTCAGCTGGTTAGAGCGCGGCACTCATAATGCCGAGGTCGGCAGTTCAAGTCTGCCTCCAGCTACCACATGTAAAGCCCCGCAACTTATTGAAGTTGCGGGGCTTTTTCTATCTTACGCATAGCATAATTAGTCAATATGCCTAAATAAATTTGTGCATTATCAAATAGATAATAAATGACTGGTAGCTGGTTTGATTATCCAGCTACCAATATCAGCCCCCTTCTTTTATGGAATGGCAGCACCCAGAAGAGCAAGGATGCAAGATGCATATATTTATTGATGAATCCGGAATATTCACCTGCAATCCTGAACGGGATCACAGCATATCGGCTGTTGGCGCCCTAACCATTCCAACCCAATCAATGAAGGGTTTTGAAAAGCTTTATGGCCGACTTCGAAGGCAACTTCCAAAAGAAAAAGGTGAAGTAAAGGGCAGGTTATTGTCTGAAAACCAGGTTTGCGATGTGGTTGATGTGCTGAACAGAGTCAATTCGACTTTTGAGGCTGTCGCTATTGATATGGGATTGCACGCAGAGGAAAGCCTTCAGCTTTATAGGGAGGTGCAGGCAGAAAAAATAACTGCCAATTTAACTGATGAACACCACCCAAGCATGGTGGAAACAGTTTGGGCGCTTCGGAGGCAATTAGAGGCGATGCCGTTGCAGCTTTTTGTGCAATCTGTGAGCATGGGCGAACTGGTATACAACACCTTAATGAATGCAGAGCTGTATTATGCTTTTCGAAAACCGCAAGAATTGGGGGAATATCACTGGATAATTGACGCTAAAGATTTATCGAAAGTCACTCCTTGGGAGGAATGGTGGTCCACGGTTATCCTGCCTACTCTAGAATCTCACTCATTACGTGAACCATTTATAAATGTGGAGGGGGGTGATTATCGCTGGCAAGAACGATACAGGACTGAGCCGGACGAATACAAAAAACAGTTTGCTAAAGACCCCGAGAAAGGTGATTGGTTTGATTTGAAAAAACTAATGAAAGAAGATTTTCGCTTTTCATCCGATCCAGAATTTGGCCTAGAAGCCGTTGATATACTGACGACAACGATCAGGCGTTCCATGTCTGGAAATTTTAGTCGAAAAGGATGGATATCAATACCAAGATTGATGATCCATAAAAATAGTCATTATATCAGGCTAATTTCTCTGACAGACGAAGAGCTTATCCCAAAAAAATTACCTTACCGAGATATGATGAACGACTTTCGAACGGGTGGCCGGATTGTGCTTCCAAAAGGGGACTAACTATAACATATTGAAATTAAAAGCAAATTGAGAACTTTTCGTAACTCTCATAGTGAACAGAATTCTCTCCAGCTACCATTATCAAACCCCCGGTGCTTAGGCGTCGGGGGTTTTTTCTTCGCTAACGGCGGCGGCCATGTTAGCGGCAATCTGGCTGGTTTTGGGAACGGAAATAAAATCTTCCTTGTCTTCGGCCAATACCTTTTTACCAGCCAGCAAACGATGGATTGAAAAAATGCTAAGTAAAAACGCTACAACAGCGGTGTAGTAAAACAATCCGCCGGAGCCATATTGCGCCATGGCAACGGATGAAACCATCGGCCCCATAACGGCACCAATGCCGTATGTAACCAGCAAGGCACTGCTGGCCGGGACAAAATCACCGGTTTTAACCCTGTCGTTAACGTGGGCTATGGAAATGGCATAAAGGGGGAAGGCGGCCATACCAAACAGCGCACCCGCCAGCAAACGAAGCTCAATCGCCATGTTGCCAGCCAGCGAAAGGGCGATGCTTGTCCCAGCAATGAAAAAGCTGATGGCGATAATAACCAGCCTGCGGTCAATGCGATCAGATAATTTTCCCAGTGGCCATTGGGTTATAATGCCGCCCAATATGACGATGGCCATGAATACGGAAATTTCTTGCGTTAACATTCCAGACTTTTGTGCGTACACCGCACCCATGCCCCAGAACGCACCGTTAATAAGACCAGTGGCAAAACAACCCACCACACCAGCTGGGGAAATTGCAAAAAGACGGTTTATTGACATTGGTTTTTTTGGTTCTAGGGGTGGCGCTTCACTGCGGGTAAGGGTCAGCGGAACCAACGATAGCGATACCAGAACAGAAACCAGAATAAACAGGCTACTGCCTTCAGGCGGTGCTGCGTTAAGCAAAAACTGGCTTATGGCAGTAGCGCCCAAGGTAATAACCATATAAGTGGAAAGTACACTACCGCGGTTGGTGTTGTTGGATGCCTGATTTAGCCAGCTTTCCGAAACAATTATTAACCCAGCCAAACAAAACCCGGTTATGGCCCTGAGCACCATCCAGGTAAACGGGTCAACAAAAATAGCGTGCACAAGCGTGGCAGCCGAGGCTACGGACGCCAAAGCCGCAAAGGTGCGAATGTGGCCAATGCGGTTTATCAGGCCGGGGCCAAAAAGTGATCCGCCAATATAGCCGACATAATAAAGCGCCATTATTGCGCCGATCATGGGCAGCGCAAATAATTCTATCCCCGCGCGCACCCCTAGCAAGGTCGCCTGTAACCCAAAGCCAAGGTTCATGCCAAAAACGGCAAGCAGGAGTGCGGAAATGGTGATTATGGTAGCAACCATCTGTGCACAGTATCTGTATTAGTGCCGCCGGGTTAGCTGATTCTTATAATCGCAACAAAAGCTCACAAACTGGCGGTAGATCCCTCCAGCTACCATTATCAAACCCCCGATTCCTTAAATGGAGCCGGGGGTTTTGTTTGGTTTGTTGGGCGTGCCGCCGCTTTAGGGCGCCTTGCCAGCTTTCTCTGGCGGCGGTGGTTTTCCCGCCCGCGCCAGCCCCCCAAGGCCGCTATTGGCGTTTGTTCATCGTGCATACATCTAGGCATTAATAATATGTATTTTGGCTGGTTATTCATGATTCGAGCGAACCCATGACCCCACTGGAACTGTTCGGCTACATCACTTTGGGCATTTTGGCCCAGGTCGCGCTGCTTTCGGCGGTGGCGATTGTGCGTCACATGGAAGCCTACCAATTCCTGCAACGGTTCCTGTCGGGCCTTGGAATAAGGCCGCCGGAACCCTCGGTCCTAGACACCCTGAAAGACGCCAGTGGGCTTGGCGACCCCGGCGCGTGGGATGGTTTGCGGGATTTTCGCGTTACCGACAAGGTTTACGAAGACAAGGACAAAAACATTTGTTCCTTTTACCTTTCACCGGTTGATGGCGGCGCGCTTGCCAATTTCCAGCCCGGCCAGTTCCTGACCTTCCAGCTGGATATTCCCGGCAAGGGCAAGGATGGGTCTTTGGTGCGGTGCTATTCGCTTTCCGATGGCCCGGGCGGCGATGGCTACCGCGTTTCCATAAAGCGGGTTCCGCCGCCAGCGGACAGACCCGATCTTTCGCCGGGGCTTTCAAGCAACCATTTTCACGACCACGTCCAAAAAGGAGACGTGCTGAAAGTTCGCGCACCGTCCGGTCATTTTTTCCTCGAACGCGGCTCCGCGCCCGTTGTTTTAATTGGCGGCGGTATCGGCATAACACCGATGCTGTCCATGTTGGTCGATACCCTAAGCAGTAACAGCAATCGCGAAGTCTGGCTTTTTTACGGGGTCCGCAACAGCAGCGAACACGCCATGAAAAGCCACATCGAGGCACTTGCGCAAGCGCACGATAATTTTCAACTGCGAGTATGTTACAGCAATCCCAAGCAGTGGGATAAAAAGGGTGTCGATTACCACCACAAGGGCAGGGTTGATATGGACCTGTTGCGCCTTAGCCTGCCATTGCGGGTTTACGACTTTTATATTTGCGGGCCGCGCCCGATGCTGGAAAGCATCGTTCCCGGACTGGAAGACTGGGACGTTCCCGACCAGCACATCCACTACGAAGCCTTTGGCCCGGCGTCCATAAACCGTCGCACACAAAAAAAGGAAACATCCGGAGAGGAATTCACTGTGACATTTGCAAAGTCCGGCATTACGGCCGTGTGGGACGGCAGCGAGGATACCTTGCTGGATTTTGCCGAAAGCAACGGGGTTGAAATTGCATCCGGTTGCCGGGCTGGCGGTTGCGGCAGCTGCGAAACGGAAATAATTGAAGGGGAGGTCACCTATACCCAGTCTCCTGATTTTGACCCAGATCCGGGGTCATGCCTGCTTTGTGTTTGCTGTCCAAAACAAAACCTGGTGGTAGAGGCATAAATGGCAACACCAACCAAATCATTGTTACGCCAGGAGGTGCTTCCATTCGTGATGCAGTTTGTTCTGATGATTCTGGCGATACTGGCCGGCGATGAAATTCTGCACCTGTTTGACCTGGTGTGGCTGGGCCGATTGCTAGGCATTCCGGGCACATTGTTGATTATTTTTTCCCTGCTTTACTCATTGCGCAAGCGCAAGATGATAACCATCGGAAACCCCAAGGCACTGCTGGGTTTGCATGAAACCTTGACCTGGGCCGGATCGTTTCTGGTTTTGCTGCATGCTGGCCTGCATTTCAATACCGTGTTGCCGTGGCTGGCAACCATGTTTCTTGTAATCAATGTGCTCAGCGGCATGATCGGGCAACGCTTGCTCCATCGTTCGCGTATGCATCTCAAGGAAAAGGAGGAACACCATCGCTCCAGCGGACTAAGCAAGCAGGAAATTGAAAAAAAGATGTTTTGGGATTCAGTCACCTTTGACCTTATGGCCAAATGGCGAGTGGTTCACTTTCCCATATCGTTTATTTTCGCGATGCTAACGTTCGGTCACATGATAAGCATCTTTTTGTTCTGGGAATGGAAATGAGCAGGTTCATCAAAATATTACTGTTGCTTAACCTCGCCGTTATTCTGGTGCTGGCTGTTGTATACCCCAGCCTGATGATCAGCCCGGGCCCGGTTATCAAGGGCCATGAGGAATTTTCAACCGACTGCTTCGCCTGTCACACGCCGCTGCTTGGCGCCCGTTCGGAAAAATGCATTTCATGTCATAAGGTTACTGACATTGGCTTGTTAACAACCAAGGGCAAGCCGGTAGTTAAAAACAAACCGGCGACTGCTTTTCACCAAAAACTATTGGGTCAGGACTGTGTTGCCTGCCACAGCGACCATGAAGGCGTGATTGTTTTTCGTGAGGTGCAGAAATTCTCCCACGCGCTTGTTGATGAAAAAACCCTGAAACAGTGTGTTGCTTGTCATAAAATACCAACCGATATGCTGCATAAGTCGGCGCCAGAAGATTGCAAAATGTGTCACACCACGGAGAAGTGGAAACCGGCAACCTTCAAGCATGACTTCCTGCCCAAGGAACGGCTTGCTAACTGCAAGTCGTGTCATCTGGAAAAAACACCCAAGGACAGGGTGCACGATAACGCCTCCAAAGACTGCAAGGTTTGTCACACCACGGACAAGTGGAAACCGGCAACCTTCAAGCACGAATTGCTGCCCAAGGCCGAGCTCCGGGTTTGTGAGAATTGCCATATCAAGAAAGCGCCCGATGACCGCCTGCACCGCGAATCAACCAAGCGATGCAAGAATTGCCACACCACTGATAAATGGAAACCGGCCAAGAATATATTCGGCAAATCGCGCTCGCAAAATCCGGTTTCGTCTTCTTCGCCCTTTGACGCCGTCAGCCCCGGGTGGTGGCTCGACAGGAGCGGTAATGACTGATGTTGGCTGGGCGGGCGTGCGTTTAATTAATGCACCATAATATTTTGTGATAACCATAAGCGGTTCTGGGCATCAAGGGCCACAATACCACTCCTTTGGCCATCTCTTTTCCGGCCCATGGCGGCTTGGGAGCCGGGGTGAATTTTGCTAAGATACTGAAGGTGCGCCGCAAACGAACAACGATATGTAAAAAAGGTTGGGTATGGTTGAAATCTTGTCTTTATTGGCAGCCGCTGTAGCAGCCGTGCTTCTGTTTAACCGTTTGGGCCTTGGTTCGGTGTTGGGCTATCTGGCAGCCGGTGCGGTGGTTGGGCCCGCCGGATTTGCGTTGGTCCAAGACCCTGACAACATGCGCCACATCGGCGAACTTGGTGTTGTTTTTTTGCTGTTCCTGATTGGTATTGAAATCAAGCCCAAACGCCTATGGGTTATGCGCCGAATGGTGTTTGGGTTTGGTGGCGCGCAGGTCCTGATAACGGGTCTGGTGTTGGCTGGCATTACCTACTTCGCCGTTGGCACTAATTATGCCCAATCATTTATTATCGGGTTTGGCCTGGCTCTATCATCCACCGCCTTCGGCCTTCAAATTCTCAGCGATGAAAACCAGCTGTCCTCTCGTTGGGGCCGGTCCAGCTTCGCCATCTTGCTGTTCCAGGACCTTGCGGTGGTTCCATTGATGGTGATTGTGCCAATACTGGCCGCCGACAGTATGAATCTGAGTGAATCCATGGGCCTTGCCGTTCTCGAGGCGGGGTCTATCTTCCTGGCCGTGCTGGTCGTTGGTCGTTATGCGGTCAACCCGGTGTTGCACGCCATCGCCCGCAGCAGAAATTCGGATGCCTTTGTGGCTGCCGCATTGCTTTTGGTGCTCGGCTTTGCCTGGGCAATGGAACAAATCGGCCTGTCCATGGCCATGGGAGCCTTCATTGCGGGCGTGATGCTGGCGGAATCACAATATCGCCATCAGGTCGAGGCCGACGTATTGCCGTTTCGCGGTTTGTTGCTCGGCCTGTTCTTCATGAGCGTCGGCATGACCCTGGATCCGATGGTGCTGGCCGCCAATTGGCAGGTAATCATTGGTGGCACGGTGGGAATGTTGTTGATAAAGACCGCGCTGATCATTGGCATTGCGCGCATGGCCAAGCTATCGCTTGCGGATTCCTTGCGCTCCGGGTTTTTGCTGTCGCAGGCTGGCGAGTTTGGCTTTGTGCTGTTTTCTCTGGCTGGTAATCATGGCGTTCTACAAGAGGATTTGATCGCCCCGCTGCTATCAATAATTGTGCTTTCCATGGCGGTAACGCCGGTGATGGTGCGCATCGGCAGCGCCATTGCAGAACGTAGCGGCGATGGAGAGCCCGACATAGTGGTGGGCGAGGAGGTGGAGGAGATCCGCCCGGTCCTGATTGCCGGCTTTGGCCGGGTCGGAAAAACGATAGCAAGCCTGCTGAGGGCAGCCAACATTCCATACATTGCCATTGATGCGATTGCAGACAATGTGACGCACGGCAGAAGCGCCGGTCATCAGGTTTTTTTTGGGGATGCCAGTCGACCTGATGTTCTGCGTGCGGTTGGCGCCAGGCATGCCAGACTGGTGGTGGTGACGCTGGACAATCCAGTCGTGGCAGAGCGACTGATCCACACGATGAACCGCCTGTGCCCCGATGTGCCCGTACACGCACGGGCACATGACTGGGATGTTGCCGACCGCTTTGAGGCTCTGGGTATTGCTCACTCCATCCCCGATACCGTTGAATCAAGTTTGCGTTTGGGTGCGGCCACGCTTGAGGCAGCCGGTGTCAGCGTAGAGGATCGCCGTGCTCTGTTCGATGAACTGAGTGCCGAAAACTATGCCAAGCTGCGGGTCCATGAGACCCAATAGCCCCCCCCGTTTCTTAAGTGAAGCCGGGGCTTTTGCTTACTTTGATCCCGGTGAAAAATGATAATCTTAATAGACTAGGAATTGTGCGGAACTTTTATCACGCTCAGGCGTCATCCCAACTGAACGGCAAGTTACATATGCCACAAAGTTAGCTGGGAGACTGAAAATGAAAATGTTCCATCAATTTAGCTGGGGGTATTGGTTTGCAACCGCCGTTCTATTGACGGCTGGCCTTACGTATTGGCCCACCGCAATTTCATTGGTTATTGTATTAAATATAGTACAGCTCGTGCACGTCTTAGCGGCAGCAAAACAATTTACCGCATTTCCGGTTCAGGTTCGGGCTTTTTACCTTGGGCTGTTGCTTTTGGGCACAATCCCGGGACTGCAGTTTATTCATTGGGTCCAATTCATCGGCACATGGGCAATGGTAATATTTAATTATTGCCCGCTGGCACGGTTCCTTTCCCTTATGCCGTGGAACCGCAAGGTGCCATTTAGCACGTCACTTGTTATGGCAACAATTTTTACCCCACCGGTTAAGGGAAGCATACTTAAGAAGAGGCCTTCCCACGCTTCGTGATTTTTATCCAAATATATATTTCAATCAATTTTGCATCATATCCGCTGCCGAAGATCATTAACATGGTCTTCGGCAGTTTTTTTATTTTTTTCAATTTTTGTGGGAACTTTTTTCCCGCACGTGCGTCATCACTACCATAGGGGCCGTATTGGCCGAACCGTAATATTAAATAAATTTAGGAGATTGTTATGTCTGATAAAATTCTTGTTAATTGTGCCGCCACGTCTGATGAAGTTGAACAGGCAACCGTAACCTTTATCGTTGCCAACGCATCACTTGCTGATGATAACGAAACTGCAATTTTTCTGACCAACGATTCCGTAAGCCTTGTCACCAAGGGTGGAGCCGATGGTGCCCAGGCAAATGGCCACGAGCCTATCAGCAGCTATATTACGCAGTTTGTTGAAAACGGCGGCAAGTTGTGGGTTTGTCCGGCATGCGCCAACCCGCGCGGCATTAAGCCCGAAGACCTGATCGAAGGTGCTGAATTGCTGGGTGCTCTTCCAATGATCCAGTACGCCAAAACCGCAACCAGCATCTTTTAATCAACCTGCCTAAGTTTGAATCCGGAGAAGTAAAATGAACATTCTAACAGAAAGTAAGTCACGTGAACTTGACCGCGTTTCACTCGAAATTCAGGTTAAGGATATGTACCAAAAGGTTGCTACAAATCCGCACGGTGAATTTCATTTTGAAATGGGCCGTGCACTGACGGAAAGGCTCGGTTACCCTGTTCAGGATCTTGATGTAATTCCTGCGGAAGCTATCGAATCTTTTGCCGGTGTTGGGTATTACTTTGATCTGGCAGAATTACAACATGGTGAAACCGTTGTTGATCTTGGCAGCGGCTCCGGAACGGATGCCTTTGTTGCTGCATTAAAGGTTGGTAGCAAAGGAAAAGTTATCGGTTTTGATATGACCGATGAACAACTGGCAAAAGCCAACAGACTTCGCGATATTGATGGCTTTTCCAATGTTGAATTTCGCAAGGGCTACATTGAAAAAATTTCATGTGAAGACGGCAGTGTTGATGCGGTTATCAGTAACGGCGTTATCAACCTGTCAGCTGATAAAGCCGCTGTATTTAACGAAATCGTGCGCGCGCTAAAGCCTGGTGGACGCATGGTCATTGCCGATATTGTTACCGAGCACCATCTACCAGAAGGCATCACCTGCGATGCCGACTTGTGGGCAGCGTGCATTGGCGGTGCCATGCAGGTGGTGGATTACCAAGCGGCAATCGAAGCCGCAGGCCTTGAGGTGGTTTATATTCGCGATAATTATAAATATCATTTCATATCCGACGGTGCTAATTCTGCGACCGAAAAGTGGGGGGTGAAGAGCATTTCGCTTTTGGCCGCTAAACCCGCCTGATAACCAGCAATATTAACAAAAAAACCGCCGGGGCCGATAAAACCTCGGCGGTTTTCTAATTATATCAAGTAGTTATGGCACGAAAAAATTTATCTAAAACAGGGAACTTTTTCCGCCAGTTTGCGTCTAACTTGGTATGGGGAACGTATATTCAGCGCTGAGCATTGATATCGCGGGGGCAGGGTGCATGACGGCCGGGCAATCAGATCATGATTTTTTCAAGAGCCAGATAGCTCTCCATATGGACAGCCTTTATGGTTGCGCCATGCGCCTGACCCGTAACCCGGATGACGCGCAGGACCTTTTGGCTGAAACGGTAACCAAGGCGTGGGCGGCAATTGCAAATTTGCAAGACCGAGAGAAGTTTCGGGGCTGGATATTTTGTATTCTCAACAACACGTTTATCAGCCTTTACCGCAAACAAAAAAATGCTCCTGAAACAGAACAATACCTTGAAGAGAGTGAAGACGACGAACCATTTTCACTGTTTGAAAAACTGCACCAACCATTTTTATTGTGGTGGGGAAACCCCGAACAGGAATATATGAACAAGCTGCTGGCCGATGACATAAAGTCGGCTATTGACGGACTAAGCGATGAGTTTCGCGATGTAGTGGTTATGGTTGATGTTCAGGGTTTAAGTTACGAAGAAGCCGCAGCTTGCAGCAATGTACCCGTGGGAACAATACGATCCCGCTTAAAGCGCGCCAGAACGCAATTACAAAAATCCCTATGGAAGCAGGCTTCCGATTCCGGCATAGAAACGGCCGAATCCTTCATAGGAGAAAGCAAATGACACACGATGATAAAAAAAATGAGAATGCTCTTGACTGCAAGGATGTGGTAAAGAAAATTTTTGAATATCTTGATGGTGAGCTGGATGAACACACCCATGCTGATATAGAGCACCATATGGATCATTGTCGTAGCTGTTTTTCCAGGGCGGAATTTGAATCCGAACTTAAAAAGAAGGTTAAGGAAAATGCGGATGAAGAGGCACCAGAAGATCTGAAAAATCGTATTAATAATCTTATTGGAAATTTTTAATATCTGGGGTTGGTATTGGAGGGGAAAATATGGTTGCCATTCTTGGTGATGACCGTGCCTTTATTGTCAAGGCAGTAAAAGAGATGTACTCGGACGTTGCAAAAAACCCGGGAAAGGAATTTCACTTTCCAACCGGTAGGTCGGCTTGTGAGTTTGTTGGTTATCCTGATTCGGAACTTAATCAATTACCTGAAACCGCCATTGAATCTTTTGCCGGCGTTGGTTATCCGCATAAATCAAACTTTATAGGCGAAGGCCATGTGGTGCTGGATATTGGTTCCGGTTCGGGCACCGATGCCCTTATTGCGGGCTTGCGTACCGGGCCTGCGGGAAAAGTCTATGGTCTTGATATGACAAAGGCGATGAGCGATAAGCTGCGGGAGAATATAAATAAAATGGACGTATCCCATGTTGAACCGCTTGAGGGTCACGCCGATGAAATTCCATTGGCCGATGAAACCGTTGATGTGGTTACCAGCAACGGGGTGTTGAACCTGGTGCTTGATAAACAAAAAGCATTTAACGAAATATTCCGGGTTCTAAAACCCGGCGGCAAAGTGCAAATCGCCGATATTGTTGTCGGCAGTCCTATTTCGGATAAATGCAAAGAAGACCCGGCCTTGTGGGCTGAGTGCGTGGTTGGGGCAGCACTGGAAGACCAGTATATAGAAATGTTCCGCAACGCTGGGTTTGCCGACGTTAAGGCCTTACACCGGTTTGATTATTTTGAGGGAAGCTCCAGTGCAAACACCCGCAAGGTTGCCGGTGAATTTCAGGCCCATACGGTTGAGTTGGTTATGACCAAGGCCTGACATATGAGCAATTCTTTGTACTCTCGCCACCTCAATAAAAACTCATAAACTGGCGGGCGCTGCCTCCAGCTACCAAACGAAAGGTCCCGTCAGTTAACCTGTGGGGCTTTTTTGTGCGCCCCGCTCGGGGCTGGCGCGCACAATGGCAAACGAAACAAACAATGCCAGCAGCCACCACGTTGACCAGATGGAAAAATTAAACAACGAGCTTCCCCAGAAGCCAGCCATGATAAGCATTAGGACAAGGGCGTCGGTGCTGCCGGTTCTGAGGAAGCGCCCCAGTTCACCGAAAAACAAATAGGCCAGCACAACGACCATCAGCCCGAGGCCCATCGCTCCGGTTTCGGCCAACACTTCCAACACCCAGTTGTGCGGGTGTGAGGGCACCAGCTCTGCCGTGATGCCTTTTGCAAAATCCCCGGCGCCGGGCAGGAAATTAACCGCGTTGATGCCGTGGCCGAACCAAGGCGCTTCCTTTGCTTTTTCGATAACAAAAAGCCAGATCTGCTGGCGGTGGCTATCGACCAGCCACGATGGCAGATAATCGTTGGGGTTTTCGCTGCGCCAGCCCTGAGAGTCCAGCAGGTAAACAAGGGTGCCGCCGATAGCAGCGGCAATGAAAATGCCGCCCACCGGCATCCATTTCCGGTTGGTCAGTGAAAGAGCGACAACGAATAGCACCGCCATTATGCCGACACCAAACAGGGCTGAGCGGCTTCCTGATTCAAAAATAACCACAACACTCATTACCGCAACGGCCAAGCCGGCCCATCGCCACCGGTTGGCCAGCTTTATCCCTGACCACAACGCCAGCGGTATCAGGCAAACGGCTGCCGAGGCAAAAGCCTTGAATATAACATCCGGGCGAATTCTGTTGCCGTCTGCCAGCTTTCCCTTCATCAACAAGGCCAGTTCGGGAACGGCATAAAGGCTGATCAGCGCCAGCGCCATTGCTATGATACCGCCGATTAAAAGCGCCCTCTGGCAAACGCTCAGGCGGCGGTCGCTGGCGGCCAGAAAAGCCCACAGCAAGCCCGCGCCAAGCATAAGCAACGGCGTGCGCGCCCAGGTGGAAAAGGAATGCCACGGCTCCGGCGAAACAAACAAGCCCGGTATCCACACGATGGTCATCAGGGCGACCAGCATGAAAAACGGCGAGGTAAAATTAGGCTTTAGCTTCCGCCACAACGCGCCGCGGTCAATCAGCAGGGCACCCAGAAACGCCAGTGCCAACGTGCCTTGCAGTGCAGAGCGGCCAAAGGCCATCAGCGGAATGGAAAGGCCGACCAGCACGCTGATCCATATTTCAGGGGAAGGGCGGGTCATGCGCCGTCTTTTTGTCGGGCGTAGTCGCCATAGGTTCCATCGCGCTCTGAAATGACGGCGGGTTCCATTGGCCAGTCAATGCCAAAGGCCGGGTCGTTCCAGCGCACACCGCGCGCCAGTTCGGGTTCATAAAACTCACCCATCAGGTAGAGAATTTCGGTATCCGGTTGCAGGGTGATGAAACCGTGCGCGCACCCTGCCGGCACAAGCATGGAAAGCCTGTTTTCCGCCGTCAGTTCGGTGCCCACCCATCGGCAGTAAGTGGGGCTTTCAGGGCGCAGGTCGACCGCGACATCAAAAAGCGCACCTTCGGTGCACCGCACCAGTTTTTGTTCCGGTTTGGGCGCGTCCTGGTAATGCATGCCGCGCAGGGTGCCCGCATCGCGGTTCAGTGAAAAGTTGGTTTGGCGGATGCGCATATCCACGCCACTGGCCGCCAGTTCCTTTTCGCAAAAGCTGCGGGCGAAAAAGCCGCGCTCATCACCAATAAGTTCCGGCTCGATCACCACCACATCGGCAATTTCAGTTTTGCGGATAATCATGCGGTTACCTCAAGTTCGGGAATTGCGACCACAAACTTCCCCCCCCAATCGCGGATAAAGCCCATTTTCCCCATGATCTCTTGCTTTAGGTTCCAGGGCAAGATCAAGACGAAATCGGGCTGCGTTTCGCCGATGTGCTCAGGCGCCAGAATAGCAAGGCGGCTACCGGGCAGGAAGCGACCCTGTTTGTGGGGGTTGGCATCTACCACACAGGCAATCAGGTCATCACCAACGCCGCAATAATTCAACAGCGTATTGCCCTTGGCCGCTGCGCCATAGGCGACAACCGTTTTGCTATCGGCCTTGGCACTTTCAAGAAACTCAAGCAGGCTTTTGCGCACAGCCTCGACCCTCGGGGTGAACCCGTCGTAGGCCGCCAGCGTATCCAGTTTTGCCGCGCGTT
Source organism: uncultured Thalassospiraceae bacterium (assembly GCA_965602455.1). Lineage (GTDB taxonomy): Bacteria > Pseudomonadota > Alphaproteobacteria > Rhodospirillales > Magnetovibrionaceae > CBFCYL01. The sequence goes on from CBFCYL010000006.1 coordinate 56,583, forward strand.
CCTTATTGCGAACCACACCAAGACCCTCACCTTCGTTGTGGGCGGCGCAAGCGTCGTGGCAGGCATAAACGCGCAATGAGCCGCCATGGGTGGGAATTTCATCAACGTCAAAAACCCTTAACCCATGGGCCTGAAAAATACGTTCCACCGTCAGCAACGAAAGATAGGAATAGTGTTCGTGGTAAATGGTATCAAACTGGCCCAGCTCAATCAGGTTCAAAACGTGCGGGAATTCCACCGTCAACACGCCGTCTGGCTTTAACAACACCGAGAACCCCTGAACGAAATCATTAAGGTCAGGCACATGGGCCAGCACGTTGTTGGCAGCGAGAAGGTCGGCGCCATGGCCTTCGGTCTTCAGGCGCGTCGCGGTCGCTTCGCCAAAGAAGGCAACTTCCGTTGCCACGCCTTTTTCGCGCGCCACCGTGGCAATATTCGCCGCCGGTTCCACACCCAGCACAGGCACGTCGCGGGCGGCAAAATGTTGTAACAGGTAGCCGTCATTGCTGGCCACTTCGACCACCCTGGACTGGGCATCAAGGCCAAACCGCTGGCACATGGCTTCGGCATAGTCGCGCGCGTGCTCAACCCAGCTTTCGGCATATGAGGAAAAGTAGGCGTAGTCGGAAAAAATAGCTTCCGCAGGCACGGCGTCTTCAACCTGCACCAGGAAACACGAACCACAGACCCGGGCATGCAGGGGGTAGGTGTTTTCCGTCGCCCTGGCACCATCAAGGAAGCTGTTGGCCAGCGGCTGGTTGCCGAGGTCAACCAGCGTTTGTTCGAGCGGGGATTGGCAAAACCGGCATTGGGTCATGGTTTGTGCGGCTGGCTCTGGTTGATGCGAAAGTGGCGAAACGGGTGTAATGGCAGAGCTTTACTGGATTGAGCCTTCTAGCACAAGGGCCGCCGGAATAAGCCGCACCGGTTAGCGTAACGGGTGTATTGAGCATTAAAGAAAGCCTTGATTTAATTATTAAATCCGTAAAATGGCAATTCACGCTCCAGGGGTGAAGAAGACCGCAAAAATACAATTACCTGTTGCTCTTGGTCGGGTTTTAGACCTATATATCGGACAGGATTTTCGATTATTTATTGCAACCTAAACCCAGAGGAGGTCTCTCATGCCCAAGGGTACTGTTAAGTGGTTTAATGCTCAAAAGGGTTTTGGTTTTATCGAACCCGAAGACGGATCCAAGGATGCGTTCGTTCACATCAGCGCGCTTGAGCGTGCGGGGCTGTCTGGCCTCGACGAAGGTCAAGCCGTCGAATATGAACTGGTTGAAGGCCGCGAAGGCAAGGTTGCCGCCGAGGAATTGAAGCTGGTCAGCTAATATTTTCCGGCCGGACTGTCTTTTAAGACAGCTTTGACAAATATAAATTAAAACCCCCGGCGGCATCTGCCATCGGGGGTTTTTTTGTACTTTGTAGCAAGCGGTGCTGCTCAGGGCCGTACCACCGTGGCAAAGCGTGTGTGAACGTTGTCCATGCGATCCAGCAAGTGCGGGTCTGTACCTTCAGGAAAGGTGGCAGCGGCCCTGAGCTCGGCCAGGCTGGTGTAAAGGGTCACCATTTCGTCGACGATGCGCACATCGCGGGCGGCAGCATTGGTGTTGAGGTAGGCCAGCTTGACCTTGAGCGCCAGCACATCAAGGTCCACCGGTTTTTGCATAAAATCAAAAAAGGCCCGGTCTTTTATACCCTCCCTGAATGACTGGATAGCCACCCGCTGCGCTTCGGCGCCGGTCACCATGATGATCGGCTTGCTAAACCCCTGGCGGCGCAACTGGGTCAGGGCCGAAAGCCCGCCCTCGTCACCCGGTGGCATGTGATAATCCAGCAGCACCACGTCTGGTTCGTGCTGGGTGGCCTTGAGGCGCGCCTGCGGGCCATCAATGGCTTCAAACACCTCGAAACCTTCGTTTTCAAGGCGAAAACGATAGATGTCGCGGATATTTTTGTCATCGTCGGCAATCAGCACCCGGACTTGATCTGACATGGTCGCCCTCAATCGCTTAAAAGTGCCCGCGAGGGCAAATGGGAATACACTAATGCCGAGTATATAGCTATGGCAGGGCACAACTTCAAGATATACCTAAGGATAGTGGGGTGACGGCTGAAAGGTGTCTCGAAAACCGGATGTGGCGCCGCGATGCCGGGGCGGGCGGGGCCATGGCTTACGCATAAGGTTGCGTCGTTGGCGGGCCTTCGATATACCGAAGAACCCCGCGCGATTCACCGTGCGGCAGTTTTTACAACCCTCTGGGATGGCGCAAGGTTCAACAGGTTCAATGTCCGAAAAATCAGGCAAGATTTTCAAGCCCCGGCCGGTCAGCGGATACCCTGAATGGCTGCCCGAGGAACGCCTGGTCGAGCAGGGCTGGATCGACGCCATCCGCGGCGTTTTCGAGGCTTACGGTTTTTGCGCCATCGAGACGCCCTCGGTTGAGGAGATCGAGGTTCTTAGCGCCAAGGGTGGCGATGCGGACAAGGAAATCTATGCCCTCAGCCGCCTGCACGAAGACGCCGATGCGCGTTCGGAAAGCCGGGTGGCGTTGCACTATGATCTGACGGTGCCACTGGCGCGCTATGTAGCGCAGCATTACGGCGACCTGGTGTTTCCCTTCAAACGCTACCAGATACAAAAAGCATGGCGTGGTGAACGCCCGCAGGAAGGGCGCTTTCGCGAGTTCCTGCAATGCGATATCGACGTCATCGACAACGACGAACTGTCTATTGAGTTCGACGCTGAAATCCCGGCCATCGTATACGAGATTTTCCAGCGCATCGGGGTTGGTAACGTCAGCATCCACGTCAACAACCGAAAAATCCTGCAGGGTTTCTATACCGGCCTCGGCATCGACAATGTTGTCGAGACCATCCGCATTGTCGACAAGATGGACAAAATCGGCGCTGACGGTGTGCGCAAGTCGCTGCTGGAAGACCTTGGCCTTTCCGCCGGTCTGGTTGACCAATGCCTCAGGCTGGCTGAAATCAAGACCAGCGACAGTGCGTTTGCCGATAAGGTGCGCGCTCTTGGTGTTGAAAATGAACAACTGGAAACGGGCTTGGGCGAGCTTTCGTTCGTCATGGATAGCCTCAGCCATATTCCGCCGGGCGTTATTTTTGCCGATCTTTCCATTGCGCGCGGGTTCGATTACTACACCGGCACGGTTTACGAAGCCAAGCTGGTGGATTATCCGGACTATCCTTCCATTTGCTCAGGCGGGCGTTACGATAATTTAGTTTCAAGTTACATGAACAAGCGCCTGCCCGGCGTTGGTATGTCCATCGGCCTGACGCGTATTTTCGTCAAGCTGCTGAAGGAAGGCTGCCTTGATATTGGCCCGAAATGCCCGACCCAGGTGCTGGTTGCGCAACTGCCCGAACAGGGCCGTGATGTGGCGGCAGCCACGGCACAACAGCTGCGTGCCCGAGGCCTCAATGTCGAGATGTATCACGAGGCTGCCAAGCTCAAAAACCAGCTGCGCTATGCCGAACGCAAGGGCATTGCCTATGTCTGGTTTGCCGGTGATGGCGACCAGCCCCATGAGGTCAAGGTTATGGCCAGCGGTGAACAAAGCCCCGCCGACCCCGAAAGCTGGCTGCCTTAACCCGACAAGCCTGAACCGCAAGGTTCGGGCCCACAGCTGCGGGCAGGCAGGAAAAACCCCTTATTTCCTGGGAAAACGCATGGTTAAAAATTATTTAACCGCAGCGGGATTAACCCTGCCCGTCAGGCGTTATCCATACAAGGCCCACGTATCACCCGAATTTCCGCACATCAAAAGGGCCAGATTGTCTAAAAACAGGGAATTTTATGGCTCTACACCCTTCAAAATCGGCTTTTGCCCCCTATGCCTTGCTGGTGCTGGCGCTTTTTCTGGCGCCGGGCAACATCCTTAATGGCGGCGCTTATGGCGCCCCTGTGGGGCTGGCGGTGGGCGCTGTGGCCACGGTCGAGGGCGAGACCTTTGGCCGCGATGTTCGCAATGGTGTGCTCAGTGTGGCCTACGATAAGACGACCGGCGACAAGGTCGGCGCCGGCGAGGTGCTGGCAACCGGTTATAACTCCGCCATGACGGTTCGCCTGCTTGACGACACCATCCTGACCCTCGGTGAAAACGCTGAGCTGGCCGTGGACGAACTGGTTTTTGACCCCGCATCCGGCGGCAAGAACGACCGGGTGGTGCTCAATCTGGCGGCCGGGGCCTACTATTTTATTTCCGGTAAGGTGGCGAAAGAACGCGTTACCCTGCTGACCCCAACCGCGACCATTGGTATTCGTGGCACCGAACTGGCCATCCGTGTGGAAAGCGGCGGCGCGACCTCGGTCAGCGTGGTCAAGGGTGCCGCCTTCATGCGCCCACGCCGTGAAAGGGGCCGCGACAGTGGAAATGACCAACCTTCAGGCCCAAGAGGCGAAATCCAGATTGATGTCGGCTCGACCGGCAGCATTGATTCCGGGGGCCGCCTTTCCAAGCCGTTCGGCGGCATTGACCTGACGGGCGATGACGCGGTCGACCGCAATATCCCCGGTGTTGCCGACTGGCACGATGAACCCGATGAAGTGGATGATGATGACCCGACGGTCGTGGCCGAGGCCGCCAATGATGATGACCGGGATGGAAAAGACGAAGACGAGCAATCCGACGAACTTGCGCAGCGAAATGATGATGGTGAAAACGCCAGCGAAGAATCCGACCGCGGCGATGACGCTGCCGACAGCGATGATGGCAATGACAGCGATGATAGCGACGACAGCGACGACAGTGGTGACGATTCAGACGGTGATGACGGTGATGACGGTGATGATGGCGATGACGGCGATGACGGCGGTGACGATTCAGATGACGATAACGATAACGACCGCGGGGAGCGTTCATCCAGCCGCGATAAAGACGACTGAGTTCCGCCGGGGGGCCGGTTTATGAACCGGTAGCAGGGCGCCTATATCCGTTTGCTGAGTTCATCAAATGCGGTGATGACGAACAGGGAAAATGACAGCACCCAAAAACTTCTCATGACAAGCCATGCAATAAGGTGATCGTTCGCCAGCCCTGAGGTTTGATGCGGCGCTTGCGCCTGATGCAAGGCGTCATCATCGGCGCGGGTGCTGATGATGGGATTGGGATTGATGTCGTGCTCGAAGGTCACAATCATGGTCTCGGCTCCCTGCTGGCATCGTTAATTGGTGGTTGATTCGCCAAACGCTGAAATAATCCGGTATGAACGCAAGGCCTGCTCATCGGAAATGCCGGTTTCGCGGGCAGCAAAGGCGATAAGTTGTTCATCAGGGGTGGCCGGTGCCGCAATAAGGTCGGCGGCATCCAGCATTTCGAGCAAGGCCTCGGAGGAAGAAAGCAGATCACCCAGGGAGGATACCCGGGGGGATTGGGCAGTTAAGGCGATGGCAACTGTGGGGGGCTTTTTGCTTGCCATCGTCTCCTCCGCTGGTGTGATCCGCTATCATCCCCTTATTCGCAAAGGCCGTGCCAGTCCTTGCCAATCGACCAACCTGATGCAGAAAAAAACACAACACATTGAAATTAATAATAAAAAATCACGACGGAGCAAAAGCCGCTTTTGCCAATAGGACGTTTGTGCCGCCCGGCGGCGTTGCATTTTGCATTTTTTCGCAACCCGCCCGCTGAAATGCGAATCCCGCCTTTTGCGTCATGGCGGCCACCCCGCACGCCCCGGTGTGCACGCCTGCTATCGCATTTGTTATCTGGCCGATGAACCTGATAGGGTGCGCCTATGCCAACGGGGGTTTACAAACTTATCTGGCCTTGGGTTCGCCTGCTGGACGCGGAAAGCGCCCATGGGCTTGCCATCAGGGCCCTTAAGCTGGGGCTGGTGCCGGTGCCGGACGCGGTCGTTCATCCGGAACTGGCGCAATCGCTTTGGGGGCTGGATTTCCCGAGCCCCGTGGGCCTTGCCGCCGGGTTCGATAAAAACGCCGAAGTGTTTACCCCCATGCTGGCTCAGGGTTTTGGTTTCGTCGAGGTGGGCTCCGTTACCCCGCGCCCCCAGGCCGGTAATCCGAAACCACGCCTGTTCCGCCTTGAAGACGAACGCGCCGTCATCAACCGCATGGGCTTTAACAACCAGGGTTTTGATGCGGTTGCCAAACGAATGGAAAGCCGCGACCGAGCCCGGGGCATTGTCGGCGTCAACCTGGGCAAGAACAAGGATACCACCGACGCCGCCCATGACTATGAACTGGGTGCTGCGCGCTTTGCCGCCTTGGCTGATTTTCTGGTGATTAATGTGTCGTCGCCAAACACACCCGGTTTGCGCGCCCTGCAAGGCCCGGAACCATTGCGCGAGCTGCTGACACGCACCATCGCTGCGCGCGACGAAGTGGTATCTGCAAACAACCGCCCGGCGCTGTTGTTAAAAATTGCCCCCGACCTGACGGACGCCGACAAGACCGACATTTCCCATGTCGCGCTGGAGGTTGGCATTGATGGCCTGATTGTTTCAAACACCACCATCGAACGCCCCGAAGGCTCCGCCAACCCGCGAATGAAGGAAGGGGGAGGCCTGAGCGGCAGGCCGTTGCTTGAAATGTCAACGCAGGCGCTTTCGGAAATGTATCTGGCGACGGAAGGGAAAATCCCCATTATTGGCGTTGGCGGCGTCGAAGACGGCCAGAGCGCCTATAACAAGATTCTCGCCGGGGCTTCGCTGGTTGAGCTTTACACCGCCATGATTTTTGAAGGCCCGGATGTCGCCCAGACCATCAAAAGCGAAATGGTCGCGTGCATGAAGGCGGACGGCTTCTCAACCATTGGTGAAGCCGTGGGCGCCATTTTCCGCTAAGACAAAATTATATCAGGAACTGTTCGCGCACAATGCGGTCTTCGAGGTTGTGTTCGGGGTCGAACAGCAATGTGACCGTTTGCTTGCGGTCTTCACATACCGTAACCCGCTTGACCCGGCGCACTTCGGTGGCGTCGGCAACGGCGCTGACCGGGCGATGACGGGCATCCAGAACCTCGAACGTTACTTTGGCCTTGCCGGGCAGCAGGGCGCCGCGCCACTGGCGAGGGCGAAAGGCGCTGATCGGCGTTAACGCCAACAGGTCGGCACCAAGGGGAATAATCGGCCCGTGCGCAGACAGGTTATAGGCGGTGGAGCCGGCGGCGGTGGCAACCAGGGCGCCATCGCAAATCATCGTTTCCATGCGCACCTTGCCATCGACGCTGATTTTTAATTTTGCCGCGAGCCGCGTTTGGCGCAACAGCGATACCTCGTTAATGGCCAGGGCTTCGTGTTTTTTCCCGGCCTCGTCCACTGCCTGCATGCGAAGCGGGTTCAGGCTGATGGCCTGTGCCTTGTTCAGCCTTTTTTGCAAGGCGGTGGCGCGGTATTCATTCATCAGGAAGCCAACCGTGCCGCGGTTCATGCCGAAAACGGGCAGGTTCAAATTCATGTGCCGGTGCAGGGCGCGCAGCATAAAACCATCGCCACCCAGGGCGACAATGACATCGGCCTTGCCGGGCTCGACATGGTCGTAGCGTTTTTTCAGCGCTTTCAGCGCCTTTTGCGCCTCGGCCTGCCGTGATGCCACGAAGGCGATGTTTTTATAAGCCATGACTTTTTAACCCGGTTTTGACCTGACTTTAAGTTTGCCATGGTCTGAATGGGGAGAGAATACAGCCATTTCAACCGTTTGTCGAAAGGCCGGTTCGGGGTTGTTGGGGGTGGCGGATCAACCGCCGGTGACGCTCATATGGCGCATCAGCGCCGGGCCGCCGTTGCCGGGCTCGATGACAAAATCGTGGCCTTTTGGCTTGAGGTGAAGGGCGCGGTCAATGGCTGCATCCAGCGCTATCTGCGTTTTTTCGCCAGCCTCGTTTTCGCGCAGCACGGCGCGCAGGTCGACGGCGCTATCTTGGCCAAGGCACATATACAAGGTGCCGGTGCACGTCAGGCGCATGCGATTACACGTATCACAAAAGTGTTCCGATAGCGGCGTGATAAAGCCGAGCTTTTGCCCGGTCTCGCCAACGTCAACATAGCGCGACGGCCCGCCGGTGCTGTGGCTGGATGGGGTTAACGACCACTCGGCTTCCAGTTGTTGGCGCACATCGGAAAGCGGCAGGTATTGGTCGCAACGGTCGCCACCAATTTCGCCCAGCGGCATGGTTTCAATTAACGTCAGGTCCAGGCCTTCCTCGCCACACCAGCGCACCATATTGCTGATTTCGTTTTCGTTGAAATCCTTCATGGCGACGGTGTTGATCTTGATGTTGATGCCCGCTTTTTTCGCCGCCCGAATGCCCTCCATGACCGGCTCCAGTTCGCCAAAGCGGGTAATGTTGCGAAACTTTTCCGCATCAAGTGTGTCCAGCGAAACATTGATGCGCTCAACGCCCATGGCTTTTAGATCAGCAGCGTGGCGCTCCAGTTGGCTTCCATTGGTGGTCAGGGTCAATTCATGCAAGGCGCCGCTGTCGAGGTGTCCGGACAAGGATTTAACCAGGTCCATGATACCGCGCCGCACCAGGGGCTCACCACCGGTCAGGCGAACCTTTCGCACCCCGCGGTTGATGAACGCACCGGTTGCCATTGCCAGTTCTTCAAGCGTCAGCACATCGGATTTGGGCAGGAAGGTCATGTCCTCGGCCATGCAGTAATGGCAGCGGAAATCGCAGCGGTCTGTTACCGAAACGCGCAGGTAGGTAATTTCGCGTCCAAAGGGATCTATCATATCGGGTATATCTGTCATGTCGTGTGCTGGGGCTTGCCGGGTTCGCCGGGTTTATTGTCTTAACGCCTAGGCGTTGGTGTGTCGCCCCTATTTTTGCTGGGGGTTTTGCTTCATGGCTGGGCCGGGGGCGCACCGGGAAAGAAGGCTTGTTGGCCCTTGATGGCATAAGCGGAAATGGCCTTGCGGCCTTCACTTGAGACCAGCCAGTCAATAAATGCCTGCCCCGCCTTCGCCTTCACATGGGGGTGGCGCTCGGGGTTTACCAAAATGACCCCATAGGGGTTAAACAGCGCTGGCATCCCCTCGAACAATATTTTCATGCCCCGCTGGTTGGCAAAGGCCAGCCACGTGCTGCGATCCGACAGTGCATAAGCGCCCATGGCATTGGCGCTGTTGAGCGTCGCGCCCATGCCGCTTCCGGTCTCGCGGTACCATTCACCGGATGCCGCCTTGATATCAATGTTGGCGCTTTTCCAGATGGCCTGTTCGCGCTTGTGGGTGCCGCTGTCATCACCTCGTGAAACGAACTTTTGGCGCCCCTGGGCAATGCGGCGAAAAGCCGCCTCAACGCTGCCGGTAGCGGTAATGCCCGCCGGGTCATCATCGGGCCCGATGACAATAAAGTCGTTGTACATCACATCATAGCGGCGAACGCCGTAACCTTCCGCCACGAAAGCGTCTTCCGAAGGGCGGTGATGCACCAGCAACACATCGGCATCGCCGTTTTTGGAAACGCGCACGGCCTGGCCGGTGCCGACGGCGATAACGCGCACGCCAATGCCGGTTTTTTTGGTGAAAATGGGCAGGATGTAATCCAGCAAGCCGGAGTTCTGTGTCGAGGTGGTGGATGCCAGGGTGATGAAATCTTCAGCCTTGGCGGGCATGGGCTGTGCTGTTAACCACGCTGCCGTGAATAAGCCACTGAGCACCAAGGTGATATGTTTTTTAACGTTCATATTTGCGCTTGCTCCTATTTTTGTCTTCGCCGCGGCGCCACAGCAATTCACCCTTGAGAAAGGCTTGAGCGAGCTCGCTATCGGGTTGTTCAAAAAAGTGGTTGGCCGGGCTGTGTTCGTAAAGACGGCCGCGATGCAGGAACAGGACTTCATCGGCCAGGCGCCGGGCCTGACCCAGGTCGTGCGTGGTCATGATGATTTTTGTGCCCTGGGCGCTAATGGTTTCGATGAGCTGTTCGATGGAATGGGCGGCGGATGGGTCAAGGCTGGCGGTTGGTTCGTCCATGAACAGCACCCCGGGGCGCAGGGCCCAGGCGCGGGCCAGGGCCAGACGTTGCTATTCACCAAAGGACAGCACGCGGGCCTGTCGACTGGCGCGGTCCAGCAAGCCGGTTTTTTCCAAAACATCGTGGACAATGGCCTCGCGTTTGTCCTTGTCGGTCTTGTTCAGTTTCAGCGCGTATTCGATATTGGCTGCCGCCGTGCGCCGCAACATCACCGGGCGTTGAAACACCATGGCTTGTCGTTGGGGGCTGGGGCTGCCCTGTTGCCAGCTGATCTTGCCTTCACTGGGCTTGATCAGGCCGTGGCACAGGCGCAATAACAGGCTTTTGCCCGCGCCATTGGGGCCAACAACAATGGCCTTGCCGCCCGCCTCGAGGGTAAAGTTGAAATCCTTGATCAGCGGCATGCCCTTGGCCGTGCGATACCATACGTTTTCAAGCCTTAACGGCGTTATGGTTGGTTGGTGCTCGTTCATCCTGACACCTTTTGTTCAGCCCGTTCCTTGATGACGTAGCCAATGGCGCCAACGCCGGCGGAAAGTGAAATCAGGATTATGCCCAAGCCCATGGCCAGTGAAAGATCGCCCTTGCTGACCTCAAGCGCTATGGCCGTGGTCATGATGCGTGTGGCGTGATCGATGTTGCCACCAACAATCATCACCGCGCCGACCTCTGAACTGGCGCGCCCGAACCCGGCCAACACGACCGTCAACAAGGAGAAGCGCCCATCCCACAACAGCGTCGGCAGGGCGCGGCTGGGCGATGCCCCCAGCGACGTCAGTTGCTCGGCATATTCGCGCCACAGGTCTTCGACGATCTGGCGGGTCAGGGCGGCGATGATGGGGGTTACCAGAATAACCTGGGCAATGATCATGGCCGTTGGCGTGAACAACAGGCCCATCACCCCAAAGGGTCCGGCACGTGACAATAACAAATAGACGAACAGGCCCACGACCACCGGCGGCAGGCCCATCAGGGCGTTCAGGGCAACAATGGCACCGTGGCGACCGGGAAAGCGGAACAGGGCCACCGCCGCACCCAACGGCAAGCCGAAGATGGTCGCCAGGATCACGGCCGTCAGGCTAACGCGGAGCGACAGGCCGACGATCTCGGCGAGGTCCGCGTCGAGGGAAAAAATCAGGTTAACTGCGGCTTGAAGCGCATCGCCGAAGCCCATGGTCAGACTGCCTTTGGATTAAAGAGATTGATGGTGAGGCCGGGCTGACCATAGCAGCCTCGGATAAGACCATAAAGGCAGAAAAATCAGGCGCTTGGTGCCTAGTCGGATATCGGTATTTACTGCCTTTGCGATGTAAAATATGGTAAAATGGTCTGTTGAAGAAAAAAAGCATACAAAAAATAGCGCTCATTGAGGGTTGGAAAAAACACAAGCGGTTCGCGTTTTAATGAACGAAAGCGAGTGGTGTTATGGCAACCCTTACGGAAACATCCAGTATGACGACGACGCCTGTTGGCGCAGGCATTGTGCTTGAGGCTACGGGCGAGAGCGTTGTCCTGCCAGCAGGCCTGAACCCGGCCGAGGCCGGTTATGGGCGCGATGGTGCCGACCTGGTCGTAACCGGGGCGGATGGAGCCGAAGTTACGGTAAGCGATTTCTTTACCGTGGCCCAACCCCCGGCGCTGGTCAGCGAAACGGGCGCACGCGTTCCGGCGCACATTGTGTCGCGTCTGGCGGGACCTGAAACGCCGGGCATGGTCGCTGGTGAAGCACCCACCGTAGAAAGCATTGGTCGCGTCAGTTCACTTAATGGTGAAGTGACCGTGGTTCGTGCCGATGGAACCCGCATGGCGCTGGAGACGGGCGATACCGTGTTCATGGGTGATATTATTGAAACCGGCACCGGCAGTGGCCTTGGCATTGTGTTGGCCGACGGCGCGTCCGTTGGCGTGGGCGAAGATGCGCGCATGGTGCTCGATGAATTGATTTACGACCCGGCGCAAAACGAAGGCAGTATTTCTCTTTCCGTGATGAAGGGGCTGTTCACCATCGTTTCCGGTGAAATTGCCAAAAGCGACCCCGAAGCCATGCTGGTCAACACGCCGCTGGCGACCATCGGTATTCGCGGCACCCAGGTGGGCATTGATGTTGGTAACGGCAATAAGCTGTTTGTGGTGATGATGGAAGAGGCCGACGGTTTTGTTGGCGAGGTCATCGTCATTAACGATGGCGGCGCCATGACCATTAACCAGGCTTACTTTGCGCTGACGGTTGGTTCTTATAACAGCCCGCCAGCGGCGGCGCCGGTTTATGATGTTACCAATGTGGTCAGGCACTTTAGTGGCGCCTTGGGCTTCCTGCCGATGGAAGGCAATAACGTCAACGATTACGGCACCCAGAGCGACACGTTTGTTCCTTTTGAGCCCGAAGCCGCCGCCAACGACGCAGCGCCCACACCCGAGAGCGCCTTTGTCGGTGTGACGTCCGGGCAGCCTGCGCCCGATCTCGTTGTGGAGCCGGTGGTGGCCACCGCGCCACCGCCTGCACCCGAACCCGCACCCGAACCGGTGGTGGCCGCCGCGCCACCGCCAGCACCCGCACCCGAACCCGCGCCGGAACCGGTGGTGGCCGCCGCGCCACCGCCCGAGCCTGATCCCGCTCCAGAGCCAGAGCCAGAGCCAGAGCCCGAGCCGGAACCCGAGCCGGAACCCGAGCCCGAGCCCGA
>CBFCYL010000007.1:0-64299 GCA_965602455.1 uncultured Thalassospiraceae bacterium
CCGGGCTCGTGCACGGCGCCCGGGCGCTGGGCGAGGCTCCGGAACGCACCGAGCACAAGGCAGAGCAGGGCCCCAGCAAGCTTGATGAGGCCATGGGCGCGGTGGCCGCCGCTGTTAAAAGCGCTGCCCAGGCCATCGAGCGTGAGACCGAAACGGACGAAGACGACGAAGAAGAGGCCTGAGGGCGCCGCCGAGGCCCCTTATATCCCCCGATTTTTGCCGATTTTTGCCGGATTTCCTTGAACATCAGCCCCGCTGGTGTAGAAAGGGCGGGCGGTTTACCGTCTTGAAGGGCGCGGCAATTGCGAACTTTGGGGCTTTCTGCCATCATCCGCGCGCATAAGCGACATATTGAAAAGTGAGATAATAAAATGGGTTGGACAGGTATTTGGCAATGGGTTGTGGTTCTCGCCATCGTGCTGCTGTTGTTTGGCGGCCGGGGCAAGATTTCAGCCTTGATGGGTGATTTCGGCAAGGGGCTGCGCTCCTTCAAGAAGGGCCTCAAGGAAGAAGATTCTGTTACCAAGGACGACGACAAGCCTTCCATCGAGGAATCCGATAAAGCTGAAAGCAAGTCGGATGATTCCGGCAATGGCTCAGGCAAGTCTTCCGATTCTTAACGCGCCGCGCACGCGCCGTTTGGGCCGCCAGTTTGGCCTGAGCTTCGGGGCGATGCGTATTTCCAACGTTCTTCAGGCTTGAGTGGTCTTCGGCCATGTTCGATATCGGCTGGCAGGAAATCTTTATCATTGCGATTCTCGCGCTGATTGTCGTGGGACCTAAAGATTTACCGAATGCGGTTCGCACCATTACGCAGTGGGTGCGTAAGGCACGTTCCATGGCGCGCGAGTTTCAGGGCGGCGTCAACGAAATGGTGCGCGAAGCCGAACTGGACGACATCAAGAAACAGATTTCCAGCGCCAAGAATTTCGATATCGACAGCGAACTTCAGGGCACCATCGACCCCGACGGCGAAATTGCGCAAAGCATCGGCATGGATGAAGACCTCGAAGGCGAAGAAACCGCCATCGACGCCGCTAAGCCGGTGCCGGTTTCGGTTGAGGACAATCGCCATGAACCTGACGCGGCACTGGGCCATGCGGCAGCATCTAACCCGGCTGATGACGATGTCATGCCCGTAGCCACCACGGCACCTGTTGACGACAAGGAGCAGGGCGCGTGAGCGACGTCAGCAAAGCAGATAAGGCCGAAGTTGACGACACCAAGGATCGCGCGCCACTGCTCACCCATTTGATTGAGCTGCGCCAACGCCTGATTTATTCCATGGTGGCGTTGCTGGTATTGTTTTTCATCGCTTATGGATTGTCTGAATATATCTATTCGTTTCTCGCCCAGCCATTAGCCGATGTGTTGCTGGAGCAAGGCGGCGAACGGCGCATGATTTTCACCGCCCCGCACGAAGCCTTTTTCACCAACATCAAGGTTGCGTTTTTTGCGGCGCTTTTCATGAGCTTTCCGTTTATCTCACTGCAATTCTGGAAGTTCGTGGCGCCGGGCCTTTACGCCAACGAAAAACGCGCCATGTTGCCGTTTTTGGTCGCCACACCCGTCTTGTTCTTTATGGGCGGTGCGCTGGCTTATTATTTCATCTTCCCGCTGGCGTGGAAGTTTTTCGTCGGCTTTGAATCGCTGACCGGCGCCGGTGGCCTGCCCATCCAGCTGGAAACCAAGGTCAGCGAGTATTTGTCGCTGGTCATGCGGTTGATTTTCGCCTTCGGGCTTTGTTTCGAACTGCCCGTGGTGCTGACCCTGCTGGGCCGGGCCGGCATGGTCACGGCCAAGGGCCTGCGCGCCAAGCGCCGCTATGCGGTGGTCGTCACCTTTGTTGCCGCCGCCATCCTGACGCCGCCGGATGTCATCAGCCAGATCGGCCTCGCCGTGCCGACCCTGCTGCTTTACGAGCTGTCAATTTTATCCGTCGCCATGGTGGAAAAGAAACGCCGCGCGAGCGACAATAGCGACGATTCGCCAGAAGATGATGACGATGATGATGCGCCGGACGCCGCAGATGACGACAAACCGGACGATAAACCGAAAGACGACACCGCTTAACATGGCGGTTTAGAGGGGCCACCTGATGCACGACATTCGCGCCATTCGTGAAAACCCGGAAGCTTTTGACGCCGCGCTCAAGCGCCGGGGCATGGAACCCATGAACGCGGAACTGCTGGCGCTGGACGAAGCGCGCCGCAACGCCGAGACTCGCGCCCAGGAACTGCAGGCCAGCCGCAACAAGGCGGCCAAGGCCATCGGCCAGAAGAAAGCGAAGGGCGAGGACGCCAGCGCCGAAATAGCCGAGGTCGCCAAATCCAAGGAAACGCAGGCCGAAGCCGAGGCCGAGGCAAAGGAAAAAACCGACGCGCTTATTGATGTGCTTTCAACCATTCCCAACCTGCCCGACGCCGATGTGCCGAACGGCACATCCGAAGCCGACAACAAGGAAGTGCGCCAGACCGGCGTGCCGCCCGAGCTTGCTTTCAAGCCGAAGGAACATTTCGAGCTCGGCGAAGCCTTGGGCATGATGGATTTTGAGGCCGCCGCAAAAATGTCCGGTTCGCGCTTCGTGGTGCTGTCCGGCCCGCTTGCCAGAATGGAACGCGCGCTCGGTGCCTTTATGCTGGATTTGCAGACCACGGAACACGGCTACACGGAAACCAACCCCCCGGCGCTGGTTAGGGACGATGCCCTTTACGGCACCGGCCAGTTGCCAAAGTTTTCCGAAGACCTGTTTTGCACCGAGGAAGGATTCTGGCTCATTCCCACCGCCGAGGTGCCGCTGACCAATCTGGTTGCCGGTGAAACGCTGAGTGAGGATTATTTGCCCCGGCGTTACGCCGCACAGACGTTGTGCTTTCGCAGTGAAGCGGGCGCCGCCGGCAAAGACACCCGCGGCATGATCCGCCAGCACCAGTTCGCCAAGGTTGAATTGGTCTCGGTGGTCAAACCGGAAGATTCAGACGCCGAGCTGGAACGCATGACCGGTTGCGCCGAGGAAGTTTTGAAGCGTTTGGGCCTGGCGTTTCGCACCGTCATGCTGTGCACCGGTGACATGGGCTTCAGCGCGGTAAAAACCTACGACATCGAAGTGTGGCTGCCGGGGCAGGGACGTTACCGCGAAATTTCCAGCTGTTCCAACACGCGCGATTTCCAGGCCCGGCGCATGAACGCGCGCTTTAAAAGAAGCGGCGAGAAAAAGCCCGAGTTCGTGAACACGCTCAACGGTTCCGGTGTCGCCCTGGGCCGCGCCCTGATTGCGGTGATGGAAAACTATCAAAACGAAGACGGCACGATCCGTGTTCCGGAAGTGCTGCAACCCTACATGGGCGGCATCAAGGTGATTGGCTGATATGCCTCGCGCCGCCCCCAAGGCCCTGCCGCCCCTTTCAAAAGCCCGCGTGCTGCTGTCCAACGATGACGGCATCAACGCCCCGGGCATGAAGGCGCTCGAGAAGGTGATGAAGCGCATTGCCGGTGAAGTATGGGTGGTGGCGCCGGAACACGAACAAAGCGCGGCCAGCCATTCGCTAACGTTGCGCACGCCACTTCGCATCAACAAGCTGGGGCCGCGGCGTTATTGCGTCGGCGGCACACCGACCGACAGCGTTTTGTTGGCGGTGAAAGAGGTCATGCGTGATGCCCCGCCCGATATGGTGATTTCGGGCATCAACCGGGGCGCCAATTTAGGCGAAGACGTCATTTATTCCGGCACCGTGGCCGCCGCCATGGAAGGGGCCATTTTGGGCTTTCCTTCCATTGCCCTGTCGCTGGTGTGCGAAGACGGTGTGCGTGCCCATTGGGCAACGGCAGAGGCGTGGACGGAAAAAGTTTTGAAGCGGGTGATGAAGGTTGGCTTTCCTGATGGCACGTTGCTGAACGTCAACGTGCCCGACCGACCCCTGAAAGCCGTAAAGGGTATGGCGTTCGTCGCTCAGGGGCGCCGACGGTTCTCGGGCGAGTTGCAGGAAGGGGCCGACCCGCGTGGCGATGCCTATTACTGGATTGGCAACCAGCGCGACGAAGACCGTTCCGTTCCCGGCAGTGACATGGAAGCGCTGGACCGCGGGATGGTGACCGTGACGCCACTGGGCATCGACCTGACGCACACCGGGTTTTTGAAAAAACTCAAGGACAGCCGTAAATGACCCCGCCATCCAGCAGCGCACCAGACAGCCGCATGATGGCGCTGGTGCTGGCCTTGCGTCAGGGCGGCGTGCGCGACGAAAAAGTTATCAATTCAATGGAGCGCGTGCCGCGCGACATGTTCGTGCCGCCTGCCTTTGCCGACCGCGCCTTTGAAAACTGCGCGTTGCCCATCGGTTTTGAACAAACCGTCAGCCAGCCTTTGGTGGTGGCGCAAATGACCGAGGCGCTGGAACTGACGGACCGTCATAAGGTATTGGAAATCGGCACCGGGTCGGGCTATCAGGCGTCGGTGCTGGCGCCATTATGTCGTCGGCTTTACACCATCGAGCGCCATCGTGGCCTGAAGGATGAAGCCGAGGCGCGCTTCCAGCAACTGGGCATCCACAACATCACCACCATGTGCGGTGACGGCTCAGCCGGCTGGCCGGAGCAGGCACCGTTTGATCGCATCATCGTCACCGCGGCGGCGCACGATGTGCCCCCCGTTCTGGTCGACCAGCTGGCCGAAGGCGGCATCATGGTGGTGCCCGTCGGCGACGATCAGCACGACCAGCGGCTGGTTAAGCTGACCCGTGGCCCGGATGGCATCGAAACCGAGGAAATGGGCTGGGTGCGCTTTGTGCCCTTTGTTCAGGGTGAGGCCCCCGGCCATTGACCGGTTTTAACTGGCCCCGCCGATGAACCATTGTAGAAGCAGCCACGCTTGGCGATAATCGGAAACATGATGAGCCGGATTCGAGCTTTCAGGATTAACACCGCACTGCTGGCGCCACTGCTATTGTTGGCCTTGTCGGGGTGTGGTTTTGCCCAATGGCCGCCGCCGGGCGAAGGCCCAACGCGCACCAGTCGCTCGTCCGATAGTTTCATCAACGCAACCGCCGTAACGGTTGGCAAGGGCGATACGGTTTACGCCATCGCCCGGCGCCACAAGGTCAGCCCGCGCGACATCATCCAGGTTAACCGCCTTGCCCCGCCATACGCGCTTGAGGTCGGCCAGCGCCTGCAACTGCCTTCCGGCAGTATCCACACCGTCGCGCGCGGGGAATCCCTTTCCATCATCGGCAAGCAATACCGCCAGACGGCCTATTCCATTGCGCGCATCAATTCCATTCGTTCGCCCTATACCATTTATCCCGGCCAGAAACTGCGCATACCGCGTTCTGGTGGCGGCACCGTGCAAACGGCGGTGCGCACGACGACCCAGTCGTCGCAAGGCACCACCGCCACACGCACCGTCCAGCCGATCCTCAAGGCGCCGATGCTGGCGGGGGGCAAGGGGTTCCTGTGGCCGGTCAATGGCAAGGTGGTTTCGGGTTACGGCCCCAAGGCCAAGGGCCTGCAAAACGATGGCATCAACATTGTCGCCCCCCGTGGCACCCCCGTAAGGGCGGCGGAAAACGGCGTTGTTGCCTATGCCGGTAACGAATTGCGTGCCTTTGGCAACTTGTTGCTGATCAAGCATTCCGGAGGATGGATGACGGCGTACGCACATAATGATACCCTGTTGGTCAAGCGCGGCGATAAGGTGGTCAAGGGTCAGGATATTGCGAAACTGGGAAGTTCCGGCAACGTGAGCACGCCGCAGCTTCATTTTGAAATGCGAAAAGGCCGCCAGGCGGTGGACCCGCAAAAATACCTTAAAGATAAACGAGCCTGATAACGGGCGGGAAAAGGACAATCACGATGGAAGACAACACCAGAAAAAACCTGAGCGACCTCTCGACATGGACACGGGTGCTTTACATCGCGCTTTATGTCATTGCCTTCAATGTTGCCGAGGCGGTGATTGCCGCCATTACCATTATCCAGTTTTTCACCGTGCTGTTGACCGGGCGGGTCAATACCAAACTGGCAGAGCTTGGTAGTTCGGTGGGTGATTATCTTGCCGAGGTGACGGCGTTCCTGACCTACAAGAGCGACCACAAGCCGTTCCCCGTCAGCGAGTGGGGTCAGGGCCCGGAACGGCCTTCAGAACGTGCCGAAGCGGGGCGCGCCAAGGCTGCTAAATCCGGCGCCACCATCAAGACGCCAGCCAAAAAGAAGGCTGCTGCCAAAAAGAAAACGGCGAAGAAGAAGCGTTGAGCTTTGTAATTTAAGCACGTGCTGCGCGCATCCGGCTTTAAAGGGCACTTGCCCTTGCCTCGGCTTGCGCCTCGGTATTTCGTTTAATCTTTACTGGATTTTCTGGCCCAGCCGTCCCGCTAAATCCTGAATGAACTGCCACGCCACGCGGCCGGAGCGCGAGCCCCGTGTCATCGACCATTCCAGCGCCTCGGCGCGCAACGTCGCGGCGTCCACCTTCAAGCCGTAGTGTTCGGCGTATCCCTGTACGATGTCGAAATAGGTTTCCTGATCAAGGTTGTGAAAGCCCAGCCACAGGCCAAAACGGTCTGACAGCGATACCTTTTCCTCGACCGCCTCGGCGGGGTTGATGGCGGTTGAGCGTTCGTTCTCGATCATGTCGCGTGGCATCAGGTGGCGGCGGTTGGACGTGGCGTAAAGCACCACATTGGCGGGCCGCCCTTCGATGCCACCTTCCAGCACCGCCTTGAGCGATTTATACGATGCATCCTCGGTGCCGAATGACAGGTCGTCGCAAAACAAAATGCAGCGCCGTTTACTGGTGCGCAATATTTCGAGCAAGCGGGGCAGGGTGGCGATGTCTTCGCGGTGGATTTCCACCAGTGCCACTTTATTTTTTCCTTCGCGATTGACCTCGGCGTGAACCGCCTTCACCAGCGAGCTTTTGCCGGTGCCGCGTGCCCCCCACAACAGGGCGTTATTGGCGCCAAAGCCGTTCGCAAACTGGCGGGTGTTGCGAAGCAGCTGGTCGCTTTGGGTCTCGATGCCTTTGAGCAGGCTGAAATCAACGCGGCTGACCTCGTCTACTGCGTCCAGCCGTCCACCTTCCGCCTGCCATACGAAGGCATCTGCCGCCCCTAAGTCGCTCTTCGGGGCCGCCTTGGGCGCGAGGCGCTCCAGTGCTTCGGCGATGCGGGCCACAAGGCTCAGCTGGTCGGTATTGCTCATCTCGGGGACGCTACTGCCCACGGCGATAAAAATCAATGGATTCAAGGGGGTTCCCGGCGCCATTCCGGTGGATATTCGGCGCTGATGGGCCTTTGCAAGGGGCGCTGGGGCGGCTATAGTCCGCCACTGCACATACGCGGCTTTCACCCCGAATTCCGCGGTTTTATTTGATTTCAGGAGTTACCTTAAATGTTTGTTTCCCCCGCCTTCGCTCAAAGCGCCGACGCTCTGGGCCAGCCCGGCCTTCTGGAATCGGTCGCGCCGTTTGGCCTGATCCTGATCGTGTTTTATTTCCTGTTGATCCGTCCGCAACAAAAGAAGATGAGCGAACATCGCAAGTTGTTAACCGGTATCCGCCGCGGCGACAAAGTGGTGACCGCCGGTGGCATCCACGCTACCGTCATCAAGGCGGGTGATGATGTGCTGGATTGTGAAATTGCCGAAGGCGTGAAGGTCAAGGTCGAACGCAACCTGGTTTCGCACCTGCAAGCCAAGCCCAGGCCTGTCGATTCAGGTAATGATGGCGGCTCAGGTAATGATGGCGGCGACAACGACAACGGTGGCGATAAGCCGAAAGAAAAGAAGGGTGGCCTTCGCGGTTTGCTCTCGGGTAAAAATTGAACCCCCAACCTGACGGATACCCATCATGATCCGGATTGCAAAATGGAAAGTTTTGACCGTGCTCGCCTTGTGCGCGCTGGGTGTGTTGCTTGCGCTGCCTAATGCGTTGGCGCGTTCAACCCTCGACGCTTTCCCCGATTGGGTTCCAACGAAGCAGATTAACCTCGGCCTCGACCTGCAGGGCGGCTCGCACCTGTTGCTGGAAGTAAAAGTTTCTGTGGTGATTGAGGAACGCATGGAAGCCCTTGTGGATTCCATTCGCACAGAGCTTCGCAAGGCGCGTATTCGCTATGGCGCACTCGGCGCGCGCGGTGTTACGGCGCAGGTGTCCATCAAAAACCCGGACGAAACCGAAAAGGCATTTGGCCTGATCCGTAACCTCGACCCATCCTTTCTGGCCGAGCGTTCCGAAAGCGGGTTGATTACCCTGACCATGACGGAACAGGCCATTACCGAGCGCAAGGTTTCAGCGGTGGAACAGTCCATCGAGATTGTTCGCCGCCGCATCGATGAAACCGGCGTGCGCGAACCGACCATTGTGCGCCAGGGTGATGAGCGCATCCTGGTGCAGCTTCCCGGTGTTGATGACCCGGAGCGTGTCAAGCGCCTGTTGGGCAAGACCGCCAAGCTGACCTTCCACCTGATGCATGACGGTGTCACCACCGGCCGCACCGCACCGCCGGGCACGCGCCGCCTTTCCGGCGTGAATGATGCTCCCGGTCAGCCCGGAAATTACCTGATCAAACGCCGGGTTATGTTATCGGGTGACACATTGATAGACGCCCAACCCAGTTTTGATTCGCGCACCAACGAGCCTATCGTCAACTTCCGCTTTGATTCCATCGGCGCCAAGCGCTTTGGTGATATAACGGTGGCCAATGTTGGTAAGCCGTTTGCCATTGTGCTGGATAACCAGGTCATTAGCGCGCCGGTCATTCGTGAACCCATTTTGGGTGGTTCCGGGCAAATCAGCGGTAGCTTTACCACCGAAGAAGCGCGCGACCTGGCGTTACTGTTGCGCGCTGGTGCGTTGCCGGCGCCGCTTACGGTGCTGGAGGAACGATCAGTCGGCCCCGGTCTGGGCGCGGATTCCATTGCTGCGGGCAAGCTGGCCTCCATCGTCGGCATGGTGTTGGTGGTGGTATTCATGGGCCTTTATTACGGCCGTTTCGGCCTGATGGCCGATGTTGCGCTGGTGATGAACATGGTTTTGATTACCGCCGCTTTATCTGCGTTGCAGGCAACGCTTACACTGCCCGGCATTGCCGGTATCGTGCTGACCATTGGTATGGCGGTGGATGCCAATGTGCTGGTGTTTGAGCGCATCCGCGAGGAACTGCGCAACGGCCGCCCGCCGGCCAGCGCCGTTGAATCGGGTTATAAAAATGCCATCCGCACCATTGTCGATGCCAACGTGACCACGCTGATCGCCGCCCTGCTGCTTTATGAATTTGGCTCCGGCCCGGTGCGCGGTTTTGCGGTGACGCTGGCTATCGGCATTGCCACCTCCATGTTCACCGCCATCTGGCTGACCCGTATCATATTGGTCACCTGGCTGGGCAAGACGCGCCCGGCGACAATGGAAATCTGACGGGAAGAAACAGACCATGCCACGCTTTAAACTCGTTCCCGAAAACCCCCGGTTCAATTTCCTTGGCCGCCGAAAGCTGTTTTTCGCCTTTTCGGCGTTGCTGGTGGCGTTGTCCATTGGCATTTACGTGACCAAGGGCCTGAGCTACGGCATTGATTTCACCGGCGGCATCATGATCGAGGTGCGCACGTCCGAGCCTGACCAGATTGGCGATATGCGCCGTACGCTCTCCAACATTGGCATTGGCGCCGTGGAATTGCAGGAATTTGGCGCCCCCAATGAAATCCTCATCCGGGTGCAACTTCAGGAAGGCGGTGACGACGCCCAGCAAAACGCCGTCTCCAAGGTCAAGGAAGCGTTGGGCGCGGGCGTAGAGTTTCGCCGCACCGAACTGGTTGGCCCAAAAGTATCGGACGAATTGTTCTGGAATGGCATTTACGCTGTCGGCTCGGCCATGGTGGCCATATTGATTTACATCTGGTTCCGCTTTGAATGGCAGTTTGGCGTCGGCGCGGTGGTTGCGTTGCTGCACGATGTTATTTCGACCATCGGCATTTTTGCGCTGCTTGGCTTTGAGTTCAATCTGGCAACCGTGGCCGCCGTGCTGACCATTGCCGGTTATTCCATCAACGATACCGTGGTTGTGTTTGACCGGGTACGGGAAAACCTGCGCAAGTATAAATCATTATCGACGATGGAATTGCTCAACCGAAGCGCCAACGAAACCCTGTCGCGTACCGTCATGACCAGCCTGACCACGTTGCTGGCATTGGGCGCGCTGTATACGCTGGGCGGCGAGATTATCCGCGATTTCAGCTTCGCTATGATCTGGGGCGTCATCATCGGCACCTATTCTTCCGTGTGTCTGGCGGTGCCGACATTAATGTACATGGACGTCGAACGGCGATCCGACGACGAGGTAGAGGCTGCCGAAACTTCCTGAGGCAGAATTCCTGAAGGCATTAACCCATGTCACTAGACATCACGCCCATGGTTCCCCAGGGCCGCCAGATCATCCAGGGTTTTGGTGAGGGTGCCTTTCGCGTTTCAGGGGTCGAACATGGCGGCTCGGTGGTGGTCTTTCTGGACGAAACCGTTGCCTGGAATTTAAGCGGTGACATTGATGCCGCAGCACTTGACATCGTTATTCAGCGCAGCCCACGCCCCGAACTGTTGATCATTGGCTGCGGTGAAACTTTTTTAGCCCCGCCCGCTGCGTTGACAGCGCACCTGAAGGGTTACGGCGTTGCGCTGGAGTGGATGGCTACGGATGCGGCGTGTCGCACCTATAACGTGCTGGCCATTGAGGAACGACAGGTCGCAGCCGCCCTGCTGGCCATCGACTAAGGCTTGCGACCCAACCGACAACAAAGCATAAGGTTATCCAATGCCATTACCGACGCTTACCAAGACTCTTTCTGTCATCGCAATTACCCTGTGGTTGGGTAGCGTTGGCGTTGGCGCGGTCTGGTATTTTGGCGGACAAAGCGCCGCTTTGGACCGGGATAATCGAAAGGTTGTCCAGCTTCAGGATTTCGAACGTGACACCCTGCTTTCAGAGATGCGTATTTTGTTAAGAACAGTGCAGACCGTGGTTTCTTCACTGGCCGAGAACGACCGTGTCAAACTTGCACTTTCGGCTCGTGCCATCAGTGTGGCCGGGCAGAAGACGCTGCCCGCTTCGTTGATGCTGAAGCTGCCAGCCGAAATGCGCAGTTTGCGTGAGGCAGCCTACATCTCCTTTGATGAGATTGCTGATCTTGCCGCCACCGGAACGCAGACGGAAATCCTCAGCCGTCTGGATGGCCTGATGACCAACTGTGTAGCCTGTCATGAAGGTTACCGTCTGGAAGCCACACACTAAAACCCGGAAACAAAAAAAGGCCCGACGAATTCGCCGGGCCTTTCGTTTGTCGCGTGAACGTTCTTCTTAGTAGATGTTCTGTGCCGCAACCATGGCAAACAACATCGGGAAGGACAACAGCGTGTTGGTGCGCGATGCATAGAGCGCTAATTTTGCCGCCGCTGCCTTGGTGTCGGCGTCGGCCTCGACCATGCCCAGCACTTTGCGCTGGTTCGGCCAGATGATGAACCAGACGTTGAACCACATGATAATGCCAAACCACATGCCGATACCCAGTGCGGTGAACTTCGGTGTGGCAAAACCGTCCATGGCGCCAAGGGTCAGCGTTTCCATGATGTAGCCGTTCAGCGAGGCAAGCCAAAGACCAAAGACGATGGTGCTCATGGCGGCCCAACGGAACCAGAATAGGGCTGCCGGGGCGATAACCTTGCCGATGGCGGGCTTCTGCTCATCGGGGATTTTCGGCATTGAGGGCACCTGGATGAAGTTGAAGTACCACAACAGGCCGATCCACATGACGCCGGAAAGGACGTGCACCCAGCGAACGAGGAAGGCGTAGTAGGACATGTCGAGCATAAAGGTGTCACCGGTGATGGCGGTAACGGCGACGGCCATGAGGACGGTCAGCACAAAACCGGCGATAACCGTGTTTCTGAGGTTGGTGAGAATAGCAGCCATGGCTATTTTGATCCTTTTCTAAGCTTGCGCATTAAGGCATTGGTAAATTTACAAAAGATTGCCCTGAATATAGGAATTAATCGCAATTCTTCAACCGTTTTCACCATCGCCCGGGCCGGTCTCTGGAACGCCTTGTTTTCAAAGCATTAATGGTATTCGCGGTTTCGGTGCGGGCGCGCACCGCCCGGCGGTTCTCCATATGGCCGGGTTATTGGGCCGATTCTGGTGGTGCCTCTGGCGCCACCGCCGCGCCGCTGTCTCTTTCCTCGGGCTTGAGCACCATCAGTTCCAGTTGCGACAGGATGGGGAAAATCGGCCGGGCGTGGGTTTTGTATAACATCACCACACCGCGCTCGGTATCGGGGAAGCCGCCACGGGCGTCATCGTACTGGCGAATTTCAAGGTTGATGATGGCGTCGGTGCCGGCCTCGCGGCTTTGCCACAACAACGTTGGGTTGTCGCGCCGCGGTTGGGCCAGTGGCGCGATGGCGCGGGCCACAGCCTGGCTGGGTACACCGTAAAGCTCCACAAAGTGGTTAACCACCACGTCTAGCGAATCAGAGCGGAACATGACATGGAAGTTGGTGGCCCGGTTGCGGTCATAACGCGCGATAGCCCGGTTGCCCTGATACATGATGTTGTCGACCAGGAAATACTTTTCAATATCAATGGGCCAGTAAACGGTTTCCACACAGAACAGGGCTTCGGGGCGGTCCTTGAGCACACAGGGGCGGTGGATGGAGGTATCTTTCATGCGCTCCAGCCGCGCGGCGCTCAGCTCAAGGCCGATGTGCAGCTCATCACCAAGCTTGAAGGTTACACCATCGAGAATTTCACCCGAGCCGCTGTAGCTGGTGGCGGGCACCAGGGTGGCCAGCTTGGCCTTGGTCTCGATTTCGGCCGATGCCAGCTGGCGGGCTTCGGTTTCGGCCTTGATTTTGGCTTTGGCGGAGGCGCGAATTTCCTCGGCTTCGGCTTCGGCCTTGGCGCGGGCCTCGGTCTGGATGCGTTCGAACTCCGCTTCCTCTGCGGCGCTGGCCTCGGCCTCGGCCTTGGCGCGGGTCTCGGCTTCGGCCACGGCAATGGCTTCCGCCTCGGCGCGGATTTGCGCGTCCTCGACGGCTTTTTCGGTTTCTTGCAGGGTTGGCACCGCGCCCTGGTGTTGCTTCAGCTCTTCCAATTGGCGCGCCACCATCTCGGCGTTAGCGGCGTCGTCCTCGGGCGAAATTACCGGCGCATGGCGTCTTGGGCGGCGAACCACGCCGGTGGTGTTGGGCGGTTTGAAGAAATCAAGGAAGGTATAGAAAAAACGTTCCGTTGCCGACATCGGCTGGCGCGCCTGTTCAGCCAGCTTGGATGACGGCTCTGGTGTTGATTCCATTGGCGTCATTGGTGTTTGCGGTGCTGGCGCTTGCGGTGCTTCGGCTTCGGCGGTTGCTAAAGGCCCTGTTTTTGGTGTCAGGTCATTTTCATCAATGACCAGCACCAGCTCATCCCCCGCCTGACCGGTGGTTTCATCGCCGGCAAGGCTGTCGGGCTCAGGGTCAACGGGTGTTTCAGACTCGGTGGTGATCAGCGGTTCCTTCGGTGCTGCCGTGCGGTCGGCCTCCATGTCAGGCGCTTCAACCATTTCGGGCGGCCTGGTCGCGGTCTGGTCGCCCAGCGTGGTTTCGGGGGCGGCCTGGTTTGCTTCCTCAGGTTCAGCTTTCGGCTCAAGGATGATGGGGGCATTGGGGGGCGCTTGCGATATTGCCGGTTCCGGGGTGGCGGGTTCGGGTGTGGGTTCGGGTTCGGGTGCGGAAGGTTCCGGGGTCGGTGTGGTTGCAGCGATTTCGGGCGCTGCTTTTTCCATTTTGGGCGCCGGTTTGGCTTGCTCCGGTTCGGGCGGCAGCTCCAGCCGTCGCGGCCCGGCAGAGGCCAGCAGGTTGCGCACCGAAATCAGGTAATGGGCGATATCGTAATAACCGCGATCAACGGCCATCTCGACCGCCTGCACACCCAGTGCATTTACAGCTTCGATATTGGCGCCGCTTTCCACCGCCGCGCGCACACCGGGCAGGTCGTTCTTGTCAACCGCCAGGAAAAGGGCTTCGGTGGCGGTAGCCGGGTTGATGCGGGTCTGGGCGCGGGCATCAACGGTCACCGTGGGCAGCCAGCGCCCGGCCAGATATGAGGCCACGCCAGCACCAATGGCCGCCGATACCACCATCACGGCAACCCCCGTGAGCGCGATATTCAACCGGTTCGCCATGCCTCGCTTTTGATGTTGTTTTTTCACCATTTTATCGTGATGGAGCCGGCTTAATGCCCCCCTCAAACACACCTAACATACCCAATTGCCCAATCTACGCCTTGCGCCGCTCTTTTCCGGTCATGGCCATAATGCTATACCACATTTCACCACTTTCACCCTACCAGCCCGCCCCTTAAGGCTTTGTATATCGGAGAAAAATCCATGACCCTGCGTAAAATGACCCGCCTGTTTGCCGGCGCTGCCGTGATGGTGGCGTTTGCTGCCTCTGTCGCGGCAGAGGAAAAGACCCTTACCGGCCCCGGCGGCCTGACGCTGGGCGCCAACCTGACCCTGGCCGATGGCAAGAACATGGCCGACCCTGTGGTGTTGTTGTTGCACGGCACGTTGGCGCACGGGCGCATGGAAATCATCGCCGCCCAGCAGGCATTGCTGGCCGAGCGCGGCATCAGCTCACTGGCACCAACGCTTTCACTCGGCCTGGACAAGCGTAAGGGCATGTATGATTGCGCGGTGCCGCACAACCACAAGCACACCGATGCCATGGTTGAGATGGACCTGTGGCTCGACTGGATGGAAGCCGAAGGCGCGAAGGATATTACGGTTGTCGGGCATTCACGCGGTGGCAACCAGGTGGCGTGGTGGGGGGCGGAACGCGACCGCGCCTCGGTCAGCCGGGTAATCCTGGTTGCACCGGGAACGTGGAGCGCCGAAGGAACGGCCAGGGGTTTTAAGAAAAACCACAAGGCCGACCTCAAGACCATGCTAATTGCGGCGCGCGCCATGGTGGCGGCAGGACGGGGTGATGACATGATGAAGGGTGTGGGCCTGCTCTATTGCCCCGGCGCCGATGTAACGGCGGCCACCTTCGTTAATTATTATCAAAGCGAGCCGCGTCGCCATACGCCGCACCTGATTCCAGATATCAAAAAACCGGCGCTGCTGGTTGTCGGCAGCGAAGACACCATTAGCCCCAACATTGCCGCCGCCGCTGAACCTTTGGCGGACGGCAAGAAGCTTACCTTTGTGTTGGTGGAAGGCGCCGGACATTTCTTCCGCGACCTTTACGGCGAAGACCTGGCCGACGCAATAGCCGAATTTATCGAGGGCTAAAATTAACCCTGCGTGTGTGTTTGCTTAAGCCACACATCAACGGCGGCCAGCGCGCGCTTGCTTTGGGCCAGTTTGCGCTCGCGCCCCTTGACCCGTCGTCCCTTGGCGTTTTTTTCCTCACACGGCGGAAACAGGCCAAAATTAATGTTCATGGGCTGGAAGGTTTCGGTCTCGGCGCCGCCGGTCACATGACCGAGCAGTGCGCCCAGCGCCGTAACGGCGGGCGGTGGCGCGGGCTCTAATTTCAAGCGTTCGCGGGCCGCGAAGCGCCCGGCCAGCAAGCCAATGGCGGTGCTTTCCACATAGCCTTCGCAGCCAGTGATCTGCCCGGCGAAGCGGATGGCGGGCTTTGATTTAAGCCTGAGCGTTTCGTCCAGCAGTTCCGGGCTTTTGATGAACGTGTTGCGGTGCAGGCCGCCAAGGCGTGCAAACTCGGCGCCTTCAAGGCCGGGGATGGCGCGGAAAATGCGTTTTTGTTCGCCGTAGGTCAGCTTGGTCTGGAAACCGACCATGTTCCAGATGGTGCCCAGCGCGTTGTCCTGGCGCAACTGCACCACGGCGTAGGGCTTGTTCCCGGGGTCGTTGGCATTGGTCAGGCCGACCGGCTTCATCGGCCCGAAGGACAGCGTCTGCGGCCCACGTTCGGCCATCACCTCAATGGGCAGGCAGCCTTCGAAGTAGGGCGTGTCTTTTTCCCATTGGCGGAAGTCCGCCTTTTCACCGTCAATCAGCGCCGCGATAAAGGTGTCGTATTGATCCTTGTCCAGCGGGCAATTGATGTAGTCCTTGCCATCGCCTTTGTCGTAACGCGACTGGAACCACGCTTTGGTGAAATCAATGCTGTCGAAATGCACAATGGGCGCGATAGCGTCAAAAAACGCCAGCTGGTCGGCGCCGGTGAGGCGGCGAATGCTGTCTGAGAGCGCATCCGATGTCAGCGGCCCGGTGGCGATGATGATGGTGTCGGTATCAAGCTGTTCCGGGTCGGTGACCTCATCGCGCCGCACCTCGATCAAGGGGTGCGTTTCGATGGCCTCGGTCACGGCGGCGGAAAAGCCGTCGCGGTCCACCGCCAGCGCGCCACCGGCGGGCACGCGGTTGGCATCGGCACAGCGCATGATGAGTGAGCCGGCGCGGCGCAATTCCTCGTGCAGCACACCAACGGCGTTGGCCTCATGGTCATCGGAGCGCAGCGAGTTGGAGCACACCAGTTCTGCCATCTGCGCCGTCTGGTGCACCGCCGTTGGGCGGGTGGGGCGCATTTCATGCAGCACCACGGCCACGCCGGCGCTGGCCAGCGTCCAGGCGGCTTCGGAACCGGCGAGGCCGCCGCCGATAACATGAACGGGGGGAGTGGCCGGGGGGTTATCGTTCGTGGTGCTCATGGCGGGCAGGGATAAGGCTTTCTTCAGCTACTGGCAAGGTGCTTTAGAACCCCACCGTTCGCCCACTTGACACGAACGGGTAGCGGGCTTACTTCTCGCTGCCAATTCACCGGTTTTGACCGCACTGCACATCAGGAGGCCCCCTTGGACCAGCTTTCCACAACTTCCATTCTTTATATCGTTGCCGCTACGGTGATGATCGTTTTCCTGCGCTTCCTGCCGCGCCTGACGGCGTGGGGTATTCCGTTTGTCAACGCCGAAGCGGTCAAGAACCGCATGGACGCGGGCGAGGACGTGCTGGTGATTGATGTGCGCTCGGCCAGCGAATTTACCGGTGATCTGGGTCATGTTCCTGGTGCCCTGAACCTCGATGCCGCCACGCTGGCGGATCGCCTTGGTGATTTGGGCGAAAAGCTGGCGCCGCACAAGAAAGACCCGGTGGTGGTTACGTGCCGCACCCATAACCGTTCGCCGCGCGCTGCGCGCTTGCTGAGCAAGGCGGGGTTCGAGGATATTGCGGTGATGAAGGACGGCATGAGCGGCTGGAACCGTGCCGGATACCCGACGCGCAACAGCTAAGCGCACAGCCACAACGGACCGCACACAGCGTAAAGATGAAGCGGCGAGCGCTTAGCCTAAGGCCGTTTTTGTGCGCATCTGCTGGCTTGTCGGTTCGTTCGCCATTTCCGGCTTTTTCAGAACCATGGGTTTCCGAGACTGTTTTTCATCAGTATCCAGAAACAATTCGCAGCTATCCACCACGCTGACGGCAATGTTGAAGCAATGGCCGTCGGCACAGTAGAAGCACTTTTCGCGTGTACAAGATCGATCACCCATAATGGTGTTCCCTGTCTGCATACCTAGGTTTTGTTCGCATTTTGCATGCAATTTGTTACGAACTGAATATGCCCACGGGGATGGCCAGCGGCCTGTGACGGCCATCACACCACTACCTTAACTAGTTGATAATAAATACTATTTTTTTGCCCGCTTGGCCCTTTTGGGCGGCTTTCCCCCGGGCGCTTTGCGGGCCGGGCTTTGCCGGGCCCTTTTGGCTGGGGTCTTGGCGGCGGGTCGGGAAGCCGCTTTCCCGGCCGCCTTTCCCGCTTTCAGGGTCTTTTTGAGGAAATCAGCCGTGTGGCTGCCCTTGGCGACGGCAATGTGTTCCGGCGTGCCCTCGGCAACAATGCGCCCGCCGCGCGCACCACCTTCGGGGCCAAGGTCGATAACCCAGTCGGCGGTCTTGATAACGTCGAGGTTGTGCTCGATCACCACCATGGTGTTGCCGTTATCGACCAGGGCGTGCAGCACCTCCAGCAGCTTGTTGACGTCGTCGAAATGCAGCCCGGTGGTTGGTTCATCCAGAATATAAAAAGTGCGCCCGGTGGCGCGCTTTGAAAGCTCTTTGGCCAGCTTGACGCGCTGCGCCTCGCCACCCGATAGCGTCGTTGCCTGTTGGCCCAAATGAATGTAGTCCAGGCCAACGCGGCTCAGTGTCGCCATCTTGTCGCGGATGGACGGCACCGCCTTGAAGAAATCCAGCGCTTCCTCGACGGTCATATCGAGCACATCGGCGATGGATTTGCCGCGAAAATGGATTTCCAGCGTTTCGCGGTTGTAACGCTTGCCCTTGCAAACGTCACATTCCACATAAACGTCGGGCAGGAAGTGCATCTCGATTTTGATAAGGCCATCACCCTGGCACGATTCGCAGCGCCCCCCCTTGACGTTGAAGGAAAAACGCCCCGGCTTGTAGCCGCGCTGTTTGGATTCCGGCAGGTTGGCGAACCAGTCGCGGATGGGCGTGAAAGCGCCCGTGTAGGTGGCCGGGTTGGAACGCGGCGTGCGGCCAATGGGCGACTGGTCTATATCGACCACCTTGTCGATCCACTGCAAACCTTCAATGGCATCGTGTTCACCAGCGTGCAGGCGCGCGCCGTGTAATTGCCGCGCCAGTGCCCGGTAAAGGGTGTCAACCACCAGCGACGACTTGCCGCCACCCGATACCCCGGTCACGCAGGTAAAGGTGCCGAGCGGGAAATTGACGGTAATGTCGGCAAGGTTGTTTTGGCGCGCCCCTTTTATGGTCAGCACCTGGCCGGGGTGGCCGCTGCGGCGCTGGCTGGGCACGGCGATTTGCTTTTTGCCGGTGAGGTATTGTCCGGTGAGGCTTTTTGTCGCTGCCATCACCTGTTTCGGTGTGCCCTCGGCCACCACATGACCACCGTGGACACCGGCGCCGGGGCCCATATCGATTACATAATCGGCGGCGCGAATGGCGTCTTCGTCGTGCTCGACCACAATAACGGTGTTGCCGAGGTCGCGCAGCCGCTTCAGCGTTTCCAGCAGGCGGTCGTTATCGCGCTGGTGCAGGCCGATGGAAGGCTCATCAAGCACATACAAAACGCCGGTTAGGCCGGAACCGATTTGGCTGGCGAGGCGGATGCGCTGGCTTTCACCACCGGAAAGCGTGCCCGAGCCACGCGCCAGGGTCAGGTATTCAAGGCCAACGTTTTTGAGAAAGCCCAGCCGGTCGTTAATCTCGCGCAGGATGCGCCGCGCAATCTCGCGCTGTTTTTTGGTCAGCTTTTTTTCCACCGACCCGAACCAGTTCACCAGTTCGGCTATGGAAACCTCGGCGATTTCGGAAATGTGCTGACTGTCAATTTTAACCGCCAGCGCTTCCGGCTTCAGGCGGTGGCCGCCACAGGTTTCACAGCGGGTAACGGTCTGGTACTTGGAAAGTTCTTCGCGCACCCAGTTGGAATCAGTTTCAAGCCAGCGGCGTTCCATGTTGGGAATAACACCCTCGAACGGTTTGGTGACTTCGTATGAACGACGGTCGTCAACGTATCGCATGGTTACTTTTTCGCCGCCGGTTCCATACAACACCACCTTGCGCACTTTTTCATCGAGACTGGAAAATGCCACATCAAGACCAAACCCGAAATGTTGCGAAAGGCTTTCCAGTGTTTGGGTGTAGTAGGGCGATGTGGAATTGGCCCACGGCTGGATAGCCCCCTTTGACAAGGCGAGGGTTTCGTTGGGCACCACCAGATCGGGGTCAAAATACATTTCCGTGCCCAGGCCGTCGCACTTGGGGCAGGCGCCAAACGGGTTGTTAAAGGAAAACAGGCGTGGCTCAATTTCATCAATGGTAAAGCCGGAAACCGGGCACGCGAACTTGGCGGAAAAAACCGTTCGTGTGTCGTTATCGACGTTGTCGCAAAAGGCAAGGCCATCGGCCATGGCCAGTGCAGTCTCGAAGCTGTCGGCGAGGCGGCTTTCGATATCTTTCTTGACCTTGATGCGGTCAACCACGATTTCAATGTCGTGCTTAACCTTTTTGTTCAGCGTTGGAACGGCATCAATATCAAACATCTCGCCATCCACCTTGACGCGCTGGAAGCCGCGCTTGGCAAGATCGACCATTTCCTTTTTATATTCGCCCTTGCGTCCGCGCACGATGGGCGCCAACAGCAACAGGCGCGCACCACTTTTCATATTCATGACGCGGTCCACCATCTGGCTGACGGTCTGGCTTTCGATGGGCAGGCCCGTGGCCGGGGAATGGGGCACGCCGACACGCGCCCACAACAGGCGCATGTAGTCGTAAATTTCGGTTACCGTGCCAACGGTTGAACGCGGGTTTCTGGATGTTGTTTTCTGCTCGATGGAAATGGCCGGGCTAAGACCCTCAATCAGGTCAACATCGGGCTTGGCCATCAGTTCGAGGAATTGCCGCGCGTAAGCCGAAAGGCTTTCCACATAGCGGCGCTGGCCCTCGGCGTAGATGGTATCAAACGCCAACGATGATTTTCCCGAACCCGAAAGGCCGGTAATCACCACCAGCGAATCTCTCGGGATTTTGACATTAACGCTTTGGAGGTTGTGTTCACGGGCGCCGCGAACGTGGATGACGGGTTGCATGGGGGTTCTTTTCAGTTGGCTGTGCTGGCTCTCACCCTAAGGGTGTAACCTCCCCGGGAACGGGCGTAAAGCGACAATAAACAGGGGTTTATTCAAGCCTCACAAAGGCTGGAATGCTTGATTTTCAGCCCCCTTGGCAAGGAAAATACCCATATCTGGCGCGATATGTTAGCATTTGCTTAAGGGGGCGTCTTTCAACATGGCTTATACCTTGTATATCAAGGGCTTTGTGCAAATATCTAGGTTCTGGAACGCATGTGGAGCGCACCATAAGGTTGGATGATGGCGGACTATAATTTAACAAGGCTCAACTTCCTGATTGTCGATGACAACAAGCACATGCGTGCGCTTGTCAAAAGTATCCTGCATGCGCTGGGCGTTAAAAGCGTTCTCGAAGCCGGCGACGGCGCCGATGCTTTCAAGGAGCTGCGCCATTTTCCCGCTGATGTGATTGTGTGTGACTGGTCCATGTCGCCGCTGGATGGCCTGGACTTCGTGCGCATGGTGCGCACTGGCTCTGACAGCCCCAACCCGTTTGTGCCGATTATCATGCTGACCGGCCATACCGAAATGCACCGTGTGCTTGAGGCGCGCGATTCAGGCGTTCACGAATTTCTGGCCAAGCCGGTATCGGCGACAAAGCTGTATTCGCGTATCCGCCGGATTATTGAAAATCCGCGCCCCTTCGTTCGCGCCGGGCTTTATTTCGGGCCCGACCGAAGGCGCCAGGAAAGCCTTGCCTACAACGGGCCCGAGCGACGCAAGACCGACAAGGGCGCCGTGGACACGCCCGGTGGCCAGACCATCGCCCAGAAGGTCGGGCTGGAAGACGCCCCCAGCGACGATGAGGATAAGGAATCCGCAGCAGCCGAAAGTGGCGGCGAAGGCGGCGAAAGCAAGAAGGACGGCGATGGTGATGGCGACGGCGCGGATCTCTCGCAAGATGAAATCAGCGCCCTGCTGAACGGCTAGCCCCGGCCAGACAAGCCCCTTCCGGGCAAGCCTGGAATCCCCCTGTCGATGACCCCCTGAATATTGAGCCCCTTGCTTGCGGGCCGCGCACACTGGGGTTATGCTTGGCCCATGGGGCGAGGTAAGCAGGTATTTTTTAACATAAAGGAAGTGTTTCAATGGCCGATGATGGCGAGATTATCCAGCCCCCCAACAATCTGAAAAGCAAGGTGAGCACGGGTGGCCCCGGCGCTGTTGACCTGGATGCGATTGCGCGCGCCGAGCAGGCGATCGCCAACCTGGCCGGGGATTATGTCAACTGGGCCAAGGAAGACCTGGCTAAGCTGGATGCGGCATACGCGGAACTGAAGGCCAGCGACGGCACCGACAACAAGGCCCAGCTTGACCTGATTTTTCACATTGCCCACGACATGAAGGGTCAGGGTGGCAGCTTCGGTTATGACTTGATGACCGCCATCGGTGATAAACTGTGCCGACTGGTTGAAAAGATTGAAAAGGCCAGCGCGCGCGAAATTGATATGGTGCGCGTTTACACCGATGCCATGAGGGTTGTGATCAACCATGAACTAAAAGGCGACGGCGGTGCCGAGGGCAAGCAGTTGCTGATGGGTCTGGAGCTGGTGATCAAGAAGGCTTAATCGCCGCACCGCACCAGCGCCTGAAGGTTTCAAGGGGGGGATGATATGACGGCACTGGGCATTGTTCTGGGCATTGTTCTGGCTTTGGCCCTCGCGGTCATTGTTATTTACAACAACCTGGTTAAAAAACGAAACCTGGTCGAGGAAGGCTGGAGCGGCATTGACGTCCAGCTCAAGCGTCGCGCCAACCTGATTCCCAATTTAATCGAAACCGTCAAAGGCTATGTCGGCCACGAAAAGGGCGTGCTGGAAAGCGTTACGGAACTTAGGACGCAAAGCATGAACGCCGGCCTGCCCAGCGAGAAAGGCCATGTGGAAGGCCTGTTGGGCGCGGCGTTGGGCAAGCTGTTTGCGGTGGCTGAAAATTATCCAGACCTGAAAGCCAACCAGAATTTTATCGAACTTCAGGGTTCGCTTGAAGAAGTGGAAGAGCAAATCCAGATGGCCAGGCGCTATTACAACGGCGCCGTGCGCAACCTGAACATCATGGTCGAATCCTTCCCCTCTAACCTGGTTGCCGGCAGGTTCGGCTTTCAGCAGGCCGAGTTTTTCGAACTGGAAGACCCCGGCGACCGGGCCGTTCCGGAAGTTAAGTTCAATTCTTGAATTATCGATGGGGGCTGTGGTGTGAGCGCATTTTCCCGATTTATGCGGTTGGCGCTGCTTGTTGCGGTGTTGATGCCCGGCGCTCTGGCATGGGCGCAAGGCACCGAGGAAATCCTGTCCTTTGATGTTTTTGTCAAGGTTGGGACTGATTCTGAAATTACCATTACCGAAACTATCAAGGTTCGCGCGGCGGGCCAGGAAATCAAACGCGGTATTTATCGCGACCTGCCAACGGCAGCCAAAGACCGCGAAGGCAACACGCTTTATACGGATTACCGCATTCTTGGCGCAACCCGGAACGGCAAAAGCATTTCCACTTTCAGTGAAAACAAAAGCGGGGCTGTTCGGCATTACCTGGGCAGCAAAAATGTATATATCGACCACGGAATCTACACCTACACCTTTAAGTACCGGGTAGCCGGGCAAGTCGGTTATTTCGAAAATGTCGATGAAATATACTGGAATGCCACCGGCAACGACTGGGTGTTTCCCATCCTCAAGGCATATGTTGTCGTGCAGTTGCCGCCGGGCGCCAACGCCACCGAGGTCGCGGCCTATACCGGCAGGCGCGGCGAGAAGGGAAAGGATTTCAAGGTCACCGGAGCCACCGGCGGACGGGTCAGCTTTGCCACCACCCGCACGCTCAGGCCCGGCGAAGGGTTAACCGTTGCCGTGGGCTGGCCAAAGGGTTTTGTGTGGGAACCTTCGCCCGAACAAAAGGCCGCCGCCGGGGTTCGCGCCAACCTGCATATTATTATCGGTGTTTTGGGCGTAATGGTCGCGCTTGCCTATTACCTGTTCGTATGGAACCGGGTTGGGCGCGACCCTGAAGGCGGCACCATCATCCCGTTGTTTGCGCCACCACGGGGTTATTCCCCGGCATTAACACACACGTTGATGAAAATGAGATACAGCGACACGGCGTTTGCTGCCGCCATCGTCAACATGGCGGTCAAGGGCGTGGTTGAGATTGAGGAAAGTGATGGCAATGAATTCACCATCCTGAAGGTCACGGATGATCTCTCAGCCTTGTCTGCGGGCGAGAAGGCAATTTTTAAAGCACTGCTCGGGGCGCGTAACCACATCGTTCTGGCACCGGAAAACCATCCCCGCATTGGCGCCGCGCAATCTGCGCTCAAGGACTACCTCAACAAGGAACTGGAAAGCAGTCATTACCGGACCAACGCCACGTACCTTATACCCGGTGGCGTGCTTTCAGTATTGACCGTCGTTGCTTTGGTCATTGCTACGCCCGGCGCCAACATGGCGGGCGCGGCGTTTATGTCGGTGTGGTTAACGGTATGGACGGGGGCGTGCATTTTTCTGGCATGGGCGGCGGTTCGGGCGTGGCGTAAAATTCATATGGGCTTTACCTATGTCTACAAGGCCATCATTTCGACGGTCATGTTTGTGCCGTTTTTTGCTGGCCAGGGGCTGGGAACTTTCATGATGGCCGATGCCGCATCACCTGCGGCTGTGGTGTACCTGGTGGTCATTGCCACCATGTTCGTGATTTTTTATTTCCTGCTCAAGGCGCCGACCACGAAGGGCCGCAAGGTCATGGATGCCATCGAGGGCTTCAAGCTTTATCTTTCCACTGCCGAAAAACACCGCCTTGAGGCCCTGCACCCGCCCGAGGAAACACCGGCGCTGTTTGAAAAATACCTGCCCTATGCCCTGGCGTTGGGGGTTGAAAACCAGTGGAGCGAACGCTTCGCCGGCGTGCTGGCCAAGGCGGGGCAGGCGGGGCAATACCAGCCGCACTGGTACCGGGGCGGAAACTTTCGCACGCACGGCATATCGGGCATGAGCAGCAGCCTTTCCGGTGGCCTTTCCGGCGCACTGGGGGCTTCGGCCACGGCACCGGGCAGCAGTGGCGGTGGTGGTTCGGGTGGTGGCGGTGGTGGTGGCGGCGGCGGCGGTTTTTAAGCTGGCGCTTAAGCAGACAGCCCATCGCGCAGGCTTTCCAGCCATTCAAGGTGGCGTTCCATCTGGCTGATGTCGTGTTCAAGCCATCCGGCAAGCAGCCCGGCGTCGCCTTCATGACTGGCGCGCAAATCCTCCAGCCGTGTCAGCTCGGTTTCGCACGTTTCGATCAGGATGTCTGCTTGCTGCTGCTGGTCGGCTTCGCTCAGCAGGTGTAAAAAACGCATCTTCAGGGTGGTGATCAGCTTGTTAACATCGCTGCCGGCGGCGCGTAGGCGCGCCGTCATCAGGGTGCGAAACTCGGCCATGCCTTCATCGCTGAGCTTCAATTCGGCATCGTCTTCCATGCCGGCACCGCTAACGGCCTCGACCAGGCCTTCATAACGCAACAGTTCGATGGAAGTTCCCATAATGTCCAGCGATGGCCCGCTGACGCGACTGGTGAAATGCCGTACCGCATTTGCCAGCTCGCTGTATCGCATCGGCCGATCGCTCACGGCCAGCGTTCCCAGCGCACAAAGGCGCACAGCTTCTTTCGGCGTGAGTGTGTTGTCGGCGAACATTGGCTAGCCTTCCCGCGAATCCCCAAGTGGCAAAACCATTATATCTTATCTCTGCCACTACTCTGCGGCAGCTTATTTTTTGCTGCAGGGTAGTAGCAGCTAACTAAGCGGCTGCTTTTAGGCCCAAACGGCCCCAGACCTCAACCAGCGCCTTGACCAGTTCGTCCATCAGGGCATCGCTGTGAAGTGGCGTCGGCGTGAAGCGCAGGCGTTCAGTGCCGCGGTCAACGGTGGGGAAGTTAATGGGCTGGACGTATAAGCCGTGTTTTTCCATTAGTTCATCCGATGCCTGTTTGCACAAAACCGGGTCACCGACCAGCACGGGTACGATGTGGCTGACTGAATCCATTACCGGCAGGCCCGCGTCCCTGAACTTCTGCTTCAGGGTGGCGGCGCGTTCCTGGTGTTTGATGCGGAGCTCGTTGTGGTTTTTCAGGTAAGCGACGTTGGCCCGGCAGGCGGCAGCAACGGCCGGCGGCATGGAAGTCGAGAAAATAAACCCGGTGCCGTAGGAACGCACGAAATCACACATGGCTGCGGAACCGGCGATATAACCGCCAACCACACCATAGGCCTTGGCCAGGGTGCCCTGAATAATGGTAAGGCGGTTCATCTGTCCGTCGCGTTCGGCAACACCGGCGCCGTGTTCGCCGTAAAGGCCAACGGCGTGCACTTCATCGATAAACGTGAAGGCACCGTACTGGTCAGCCAGATCGCAGACTTCCTTGATTGGCGATATGTCGCCATCCATGGAATAGACGGATTCAAAGGCAATCATCTTGGGTCGTTCGGGGTCGATGCTTTTTAAAATGCGCTCGAGGTCTTCAAGGTCGTTGTGCCTGAAGATGTGTTTTTCGGCTCTTGAGTGCCTTATGCCCTCGATCATGGAATTGTGGTTCTTGGAATCCGAAATGATGACGCAGCCGGGCATCAAGGAACCGATGGTCGAAAGGGTGGTCAGATTGGCAATCCAGCCCGAACCAAACACCAATGCCGCTTCGGTGCCGTGCAGTTGAGCCAGTTCTTCCTCGAGCAAAACGTGCTGGTGCGTGGTGCCGGAAATGTTGCGCGTGCCGCCGGCGCCAACGCCATAAGTTTGTGCGGTCTGGCTCATGGCGTTCACGGCATCGGGATTCTGGCCCATGCCCATGTAATCGTTCGAACACCACACCGTAATGTCCCGGACCTCACCATCAATGTGTGCCTTGGCCTGGGGGAACTTGCCGACCTGGCGTTCAATGTCAGCAAAGACCCGGTAGCGCCCCTCGGTTTTGAGGTCGGATACCTTGTCGGCAAAAAACTGTTCGTAGTCCATTTATTCCTCCGGGGGGGTCCGTCCATATTCTTTGGGTTCGCTGACGGGCTTTTTTTATGGCTTGGCGTGTTGGGACCTATATTAGCGGAATCGGGTTGTTTTTCGCAAGAATCCCTTAAACCCGACCCGGCAGGTCGGTTTCACAAGCATCACCACAGCCGCGACTGGGATGGGGCGATATGGGGAAATCTGCGGCCTGGGCCGTGACTTAGCCCATGAGCGTGGCACTGGCTGGGGCTTTTTGGGGTTGGGTCAGGTGCGTGGATTGCCCCTTCTGCACCGGCGCGCCCTGCTGGAGGCGCCAGCTCACCAGCTCCATGATGCCATAAACAATGCCCACCAGCCCGGCAACGAGCAGCAGGACAATGAACCAGTTGGCAGCCCGGCGCTGATTGACCCGCTGGGTCTGGCGGGGGTGCAGGTGACGGCCAAAGTAGAAAATCAGGAAGTAGCGCTTACCGATAAAGGGAAACACGGTGTTGATATCAACCAGAAAGTGGCTGCGGTTATCCGTGATGCGTTTTGCCGGAAGTTCGGCCTTGTCGTCTTGTGGATTCATAAGCGGCCCCTCGGCTTAACAGCAGATTCACACCCACAGTAGCGTTTGGAACGTTAAAAAAGCGCAAATAAATGATTCCGGGCCGCGGCAATAAACCACGGCCCGGACGCTCAGGGTGCCAGTATCTGGTTATTCAGGTTGCCAGTATCTGGTTATTCGGTCTTTTCAGTTTTTTTGTCGAATGGGCAGTCGGCACCCTTGGCATCGCTGCGTTCGCCATGCTGGCCCATGTTGGCGGCCATGCGTTCGTGCATGGCTTCATGCTTGGCGCCATTATGTGAGCCTTCGCCCATCATTTGGCCCATGCCCTTGCCCATGCCCGGCCCGTTACCGGACGATGCCGGGCCGCCCACGCCGTGGGCAAGAACCGGCGCTGCCAGCAGCAGGGCGCCTAAAGCGGTTGTGGTAATCAAGGTTGCGCGTTTCATGTTGAATACTCCATCTGGGGGGAGGGGTCGCGGAATGCGCCTTGCCCCTTGATGATCAGTATCCAATATGATTGTGGGTTTTTTCAGGATGGTATTGTGACGGCGTTGACATAATGGCGGTTAAAAAAAGGCGAGCGCCTTTTTTCAGCCGCTCTTGCCGCCGTGTTCGGACGACCATTTTATGGGATCAGCCAAAAACGCCTTCACACCGGCGATGGCTTCGGGCGAGAAACTTTTGTCGCGCTCGGCCACTTCCAGCACATCCCACCATGTGGCGAGGTAATGCATATCAACGCCACTTTTCTTGAGCGCATCCAGCGCACCGGGAAAGGCGCCGTAAAAGAACACCACGAAGGTGTCTGAAACCGTTGCGCC
Organism: uncultured Thalassospiraceae bacterium; assembly: GCA_965602455.1. Classification (GTDB taxonomy): domain Bacteria; phylum Pseudomonadota; class Alphaproteobacteria; order Rhodospirillales; family Magnetovibrionaceae; genus CBFCYL01. The sequence goes on from CBFCYL010000007.1 coordinate 28,010, forward strand.
CGCATCGCGCAGGGCATCAATAAAGGTAATCTTGCTGGCGCCGTCGGTGGCCAGGTCCTCGACCAGCAAAACGTGGCTGCCCTCGGGCATGTGGCCTTCAATCTGGGCATTGCGGCCAAAGCCCTTTGCCTTCTTGCGCACGTACAACATGGGCTTTTCGGTCAGTTGCGAAATCCATGCCGCATAGGGAATGCCCGCCGTTTCGCCACCGGCAACACAATCGGTTTTTCCAAGGTCGGTATTGTGGCCAAGCGTTTCAACGGCCAGCTCCATCATGCGCGTGCGTTCCTGTGGGAACGAAATCACCCACCGACAGTCAATGTAAACCGGGCTCGCCCAACCGGACGTCAGGATATAGGGTTCCTCGGGGCGGAAGTTCACGGCCTTGATGTCGATCAACATCTTGGCCACTTCGAGCCCGGCGGGGTTGCGTGGCGGTGTGGCGGGGTTGTCATTCATGCGCTCAAGGACTCCGGGGCTTGTTGTGGCTCAGTTAACGCTCTGGCGATGGCGGTGATAACCGCGGTCGGTCAGTTCGCAAAAATAATCGATAATGTCGGGGTGGTCGATGGGCCCACCTTCGGGGTCGGCCTCGAGGTTGCGTTCCGCCACATAGGCGCTGTCGGCAGAGCCATCAATCAGGATATAATACCACGGGCCGCGGTTGGCCATGTTTGTCGTAATTTTACGGGCGGCGGTGCCGCCATCTGCCCGACCATGCAGACCCCGGAAATGGGCGTCCACATCCACCACCACGCCGCGATAGTCGAGCAGCGTATTGTGGATCAACTGGCCGACGTTGAATTTGGCCCCGCTGTTGGGTGATTGGGTCACGGTTAATCTGCCTTCCTGTCGGGCTTGCCTGAGCTTGAGTTTGTGGTTTTGGTGCCCTCAAAAGGGTTTACCATGTTCATGGCGGGAATCAACGGGTCTTTCACCTGACTCTGGCCCGAACCGCCAAATCGTGCCATGAGTGACACCATGAAAACAAACACAAAAACCGGCGGTCAGTGGATTGCCCAGGCAGCGGTGGACGCTGGCATCCGGGCGGCCTTCTGCGTGCCCGGCGAAAGCTACCTTGGGGTGCTGGATGGCCTATATGACCACCAGGGTCAAATTCGCGTGATTGGCTGCCGCCACGAACACGGCGCTTCCCACGCCGCTGAGGCCTGGGGCAAGCTGATGGGCAAACCCGCCCTGTGCATGGTGACCCGCGGGCCGGGTGCGGCCAACGCCGCCATTGGCGTGCACACGGCGTTTCAGGATTCTACGCCCATGGTGGTGCTGGTCGGCCACGTGGCGCAGGCCTTTGAAGGCCGCGAAGCCTTTCAGGAGGTAGATTTTGAAGCCATGTTTGCCCCTTTGGCCAAGGCGGTGCGCAAGGTAACGGCGGCAAAAGACTGCGCCGCAGACGTAAACTGGGCGGTTGAGACCGCAACCGAAGGGCGCCCCGGCCCGGTGGTGCTGGTGCTGCCCGAAGATGTGTTGTCCGGCGCCGCCACCAGCGAAACCACAGCCGCCAAAGCGCCAGCAGGGGGCGAAATGAAACCGGGCGATGGCGAACGCCTGCACCGCCGCCTGCACGACAGCGAACGCCCCGTCCTGTTGGTCGGCGGCAGCGGCTGGGACGAAAAAGCCCGTGCCGACCTTAAGGTCTTCGTTGAAAACTTTGACCTGCCGGTGTGTTGCTCTTTTCGCCGCCACGATATTTTCGATAACCGCCACCCCAATTTCATCGGCGAGCTGGGCATCGGCCCCAACCCTGATTTGGTAAAATGTATCCAGAACGCCGACACGTTGCTGGTGGCAGGTGCGCGCCTTGGTGAGATGACGTCGCAGGGCTACACGCTGCTGTCGCCGGAAGATTCAATGCACAAGTTGGTGCACGTTCACGTTTCACCGCTTGAGCCGGGCCGCGTGTTCCCGACCGAGCTGGGCGTTATTGCGTCCCCCGGGGCGTTTGCTGCCAGCGCCAGCAAACTTTCACCACCGGTTGATCGTTGGGCGGCGTGGCGCGCTGATGCCCGCGCCGCGTTCGAGGCATGGCGCACGCCCGCAGACGTTCCGGGCCCGTTGCAGCTGGGTCACATTATGGCGGCGCTGGACGAACACATGGCCGCTGACGCCATCTGCACCGTTGATGCCGGCAACTTTGCCGGTTGGGCGCAGCGCTTCGTGAGCTTCGGTGGCGACAGAAAGTTATTGGGCCCGACCAACGGCGCCATGGGTTATGCGGTTCCGGCTGCCGTGGCCGCCAAGGTGGCGCAACCGCAAAGACAAGTGGTTGCCTTTGTCGGCGATGGCGGTTTCGGCATGACTGGCGGCGAAATTGCCACCGCAATGGCCGAGGGCGTGAACCCGGTTATTGTGCTGTTCAACAACGCGAGCTTCGGCACCATTCGCATGCATCAGGAAACACAACACCCGGGCCGTCCCATCGCCACCGATTTGGTCAACCCGGATTTTGCGGCACTGGCGCGCAGTTACGGGGCGTTTGGCGAGGTGGTGGAAACAACCGAACAGTTCATGCCCGCGTTTGAAGGTGCGCTGGCGTCTGCAAGGGCAGCGGTTATAGAATTGCGTTATGACGTCAACCTGATTACAACGCGTTTCACACTGGATGACCTGAAAGCGAAGGCGGCCAAATGAACGCAAAAATACCAAGTGTCTGGCTGTTGATGGACGACCGCGCCGGAAACCGCAGCCAGGTGCTGGGTGTTGGCCGGGCGCTGGGCTGGCCGTTCCAGATCAAGGAGCTGGAATACACCGCCGCCGCGGCGCTGCCCAATTATATGTTGATGGCGTCGTTCAGCGCGGTAACGCAAAATGCGCGCGTCAACCTGGCCGCACCGTGGCCCGATGTGGTTGTCGCGGCGGGTCGGCGTACCGCACCGGTGGCGCGCAAGATCAAGGAGTTGAGCGGCGGCAAAACCTTTTTGGCCCAGGTCATGCACCCCGGTTCCAGTGGCGAGGGAGATTTCGATGTCATCTGTGTGCCGCGCCATGACAATATGGATAAGGCGGACAACCGCTTCACCATGACCGGCGCGCCACATGGCGCCACGACGGAGGCATTAAACGCGGCGGCCAACGAATGGCAGGGCCGGTTTGATGCGCTGCCGCGGCCATGGGTGGCGCTGATTGTCGGTGGCGACACCAAACGAAAGACGTTCAAGCCGGAATACGCCGAGGAACTGGCCCGCCACGCCGAGCAGCTGACATCAGGGGCGGGGGGCTCACTGTTGATCACCACGTCACGGCGCTCAACGCCCGCGGCCACCGAAGCCTTGCTGGCATCGTGCCCCGATGTGCCGCGCCATGTGTTCAAATGGGGCGATGAAGGCAACAACCCCTACATGGCTTATCTGGCGCTGGCTGATCACATCATCGTCACCGGTGACAGCGTTTCCATGTGTTCGGAAGCCTGTGCCACGAACAGGCCGGTTTACATTTATGCGCCCAAGAAAATCACCAGCCACAAACACGGCCAGTTGCACAAAAACCTCTATGAACTGGGTGCAGCAAAGCCGCTGGAGGGCGTGGAAGCCTTGGGCGACTGGACGCATGAGCCACTGAACGCGGCCATAGACGTAGCGGCGGAAATAAAGCGGCGGCTCGGCGCGGAAAACTAAAGTTTACTTTTCGTAGTTGAAGGGCGCCGCCCGGCGCACGTCTTCATCAATCAGGGCGGAACGATTGAGCGGCGGATAGGCGCGGCGTGTGCAATCAAAGCGGTTGCACAGCTGACAGCTAATGCCCATGGGGGTCTGGTTGGCCACGTTCGCCACATCCAGTCCGTCGCTGTAAGCCAGATTCCTGGCGTCGCGAATATCGCACCCCACGGCGACAGCGTGCCACGGCGACTGGTTAGCCGTCGCCTGACTGGTCGCGCTGACGGTGCGCGCGATGGTAAAAAACGTGGCGTCATCGGGCAGCCGGATGATCTGGGGCAGCACCTTGCCGGGCGTTGAAAACGCATCGTGCACCACCCAGCGTGGGCAGGTGCCGCCGAAACGCGCAAACTGAAAGCCGCCGCCACTGAGCCGTTTTGAAACGTTGCCCGCGTTGTCGACCCGCAAAAAGAAGAACGATACCCCACGTTCCCCGGATCGCTGCAACGTGGTAAGGCGGTGGCACACCTGTTCGAAGCTTGCCCCAAAACGCCGACGCAGCAACTCGATATCGTAGCGGGCCTCCTTGGCGGATTCCAGAAACGGCCCGTAGGGCATCATCAGCGCGCCCGCAAGGTAATTGGCAAGCACGTAACGGAGCAAGCCACGCGCCTCGATTGACGACAGCGCCGCGTCTTCGACGATACCGTCCAAAACATCCTCATGTGCCAACAAGGCATACTGCACCGCCAGTTGGAAGGTTCGGCCTTCGGGCAGGCAGGCTTCGGAAACCAAAATACGACGGCGGTGACGATCATACTGGCGCATTATATCGCCGAGGACGGATACCGGCATGATTTTGGTTTCAAGGCCCAGTTCTTCATGGATACGGATACTCAGATCCCGGAAGACCTCTCCCCGGGTCAGGATTTTTTCTTCCCACAGCCGCTCGGCAATGGTCTCCAGAGCTTCGAAGTGATTGGCGCGCTTTTGGAGAAATTCGCGAACCTCATCAACCGGCGAAACATGCTGGCCGGGAAGGGGGGCGCCATCGCGCATGCCGGTGGCGTCGGCCTGAAGCTGGGTGCTTTCCCATAGCTGGTGATACATCTCATACAGCTTCACAATGGATTGTGCCGCCTTGGGCGCGCACGCTGCCAGCTCCTGGATTTCAAGGTTGCCAACGCTTTCGCCCTCAAACAGGGGGTCGGCAAAGACCTCGCCCAACTCAACGGCGAATCGCGCCTCGTCGTCCTCGGCAAATTCCTTGAGATCAACTTCAAACGCCTGACCCAGCGAAAACAGCAGCGATACCGTAACCGGGCGCTGGTTGTGTTCAATCAGGTTCAGGTAGCTTGGTGATATGCCAATCATCGCCGCCATCTCAGTCTGGCTGAGATCCTTGTTCTTGCGGAAGCGTTTCACCTTGTGGCCGATAATGGCCTTGCGCTCGGTCTTGGACATCATCTTCCTTAACCCAATGAATAGCGAAAGCAAGCCAAAAAAAGGCATCGCACAATTTTTCAAGTTTTACAAATCAGGGGCTCAATAATTTACAACTTTTACCGATTAACCCTTTTTCCTTCCGTGGGTTATGGACATTTCAGAAGCGTGTGGAACAATTAGTACAACGATGAGTTCAACGCTTTTGACACAGGGGTAAACCATGACAACCGATTTCGACTCGATCACCGAATTTGAACAATTGAGCAATGCCCCCCAGGGCCGCTTTGACGGTATTGACCGCAACTACACCGTAGAAGATGTCGAGAAGCTTCGCGGCTCGGTCCGCATCGCGCGCACCCTGGCCAAACGCGGCGCCGACCTGTTGTGGAAACGCCTGCATGAAGAATCCTACGTCAACGCACTGGGCGCGGTGACCGGCAATCAGGCCATGCAAATGGTGCGCGCCGGCCTGAAGGCTATTTATTTGTCGGGCTGGCAGGTTGCGGCCGATAACAACTCCGCCGGAACCGCCTATCCGGACCAAAGCCTCTATCCCGTCGACAGCGGCCCCGAACTGGTACGGCGCATCAACAACACCTTGTTGCGGGCCGACCAGATCCAGCACATGGAAGGCGAAGGCGATACCGACTGGCTGGCCCCCATCGTTGCCGATGCCGAAGCCGGATTCGGCGGCGCCCTGAATGCCTTTGAGCTGACCAAGGCCTACATTAACGCCGGCGCCGCGGGCGTTCACTTTGAAGACCAGCTGGCATCCGAAAAGAAGTGCGGCCACATGGGCGGAAAAGTCCTGATCCCGGTGCGTCAGCACATTGACACCCTGAACGCCGCCCGCCTGGCCGCCGATATCGAAGGTGTGCCAACCCTGGTTGTCGCGCGCACCGATGCGGAAAGTGCCAAGCTGATAACCAGCGATGTCGATGAGCGCGACCGGCCGTTCCTCAACGGTGAGCGCACAGCGGAAGGTTTCTACCAACTCAAGGAAGGCACATCCATGGAACGCTGCGTCGCGCGCGGCCTTGCCTATGCGCCTTACGCCGACCTTTTGTGGATGGAAACATCAAAGCCCAGCATTGAGCAGGCGCGCACCTTTGCTGAAGCCATACACAAGGAATTCCCCAACCAGATGCTGGCTTATAACTGCTCGCCGTCGTTCAACTGGTCTGCAAACCTGAGCACGGATGATATTGCCAGGTTCCAGCGCGAAATCGGCGCCATGGGTTACAAATACCAGTTCGTGACCCTGGCCGGGTTCCATTCCCTGAACCACAGCATGTTCGAACTCGCGAGTGCCTATCGTGATCGCGGCATGGCAGCCTATTCTGAACTGCAAAATGCGGAATTTGCGTCAGAGGCAAACGGCTATACCGCAACACGCCACCAGCGCGAAGTCGGCACCGGCTATTTCGATGCCCTGTCGGTGGCGATCAAGGGCGGCCAGTCGTCGACCACGGCGCTGAATGATTCAACAGAAGAAGCTCAATTCAAGGAGGCGGCAGCCGAATAGGGCAGGTGTGTAACCGCTGATTAGATAATGGAGGATATAATGTTTGATCGTTTCTGGGTTGTTGGTGGTGAATATACGGATACCCACTTTGAGGATTTGGTGCAGGGCACCGAAAAAATGTTCGGGCCTTTCCCCAGTCGGGATGACGCGCTTCAGGTGTGGCGCAAGGCTGCCGAGGAAACGCGCAGCCTGTGTCTGACCCGCTTCGTCGTCGTTGCCGAAGGGCGGGCATAAAAAAAGCCGGGGACGGTTTCCCGCCACCCGGCTGATTTTATGATTTGAACGGTGCTTGTTCAGGTTTAGTGGATGTTGATGGTTTTAAACTTCCCACCCTTGATCTCAAGCTCCTTGAAGGTGCCGAGCACCTCGCCGATGCCGTTGAATTCCACGCCGGTGGCGCCGTCATAATCAATGTTGCCACCTTCGGCGAGAATCTTCAGGCCCTTGGCAATTTCACCCGGACGGATCTTGGTTCCCGGTGAGTTGGCAACCTGCATCATGTAGGTCTTAATGCCCTTGCGCTCGGCCTTGCCCGATGCCTGCATGGCCAGCACGATGAGGGCTGCGGCGTCGTAGGATTCACCCACATACGGTCCGTCCTTCTTGATGCCTGCTTTTTCGGCCATGGCGCCGAAGGTTGCGGCTCCCTTGGAGCGACTGCCGGCGACGGTGCCGATGGCGCCGTTGAGGTCGTTGCCGAAATTATCGGTCAGGCTGTCGCCGATCATGCCATCGGCAAGGACGAAGTTGGAAAAGGCACCCGAATCAATGGACGCCTGAATAATACCCTTGCCGCCTTGGTCGAGGTAGCCGAACACGGCGAGGTACTTGGAGCCGGTGGCCGAAAGCGCACCCACTTCAGCCGAATAGTCGGCCTTGCCGTCTTCGTGGGCAGCGGAAATGCTGACCTTGCCGCCCGCTGCGGTAAAGGCGGTGGCGAATGAATCGGCCAGGCCCTTGCCGTAGTCGTTGTTGGTGTAGGTCACGGCAACTTCCATGATGCCGCGGCTTTTCAGGACGTCGGCAAGCACTTCACCCTGACGGGCGTCTGATGGTGCGGTGCGGAAGAAGTAGCCATTGTCTTTCAATGAAGAAAGGCCGGGCGAGGTGGCCGATGGCGACACCATGACCACACCGTTGGGAACGGCGACGTTGTTGGCGATGGCACCGGTAACGCCCGAGCAGTCGGCGCCGTAAATGGCGACAACGCCTTCGGCGGTGATCAGGTTTTCAGCGTTGGCGGTGGCAGCGGCGGCGTCAACACAGGTTGAATCCTTGCGCACCGGTATGATTTTTTGTCCGCCGAGCAAGAGGCCTGAATCGGACGCTTCCTTGAATGCCAGTTCGGCCGATGCGGCCATGTCCGGGGTCAGGGATTCAATGGGCCCGGTAAACCCGATAATAACCCCAACCTTGATTTCACCTGCCGCGAATGCCGATGTCGACATGGCGGCGAGCACCGTGGTCGCCAGTAAAAGTTTTCTCATGGTCTTCCTCCCTGTTGCCCCTTGCTTGTGCTTGGGCCGTTGTTTGGGGCGGTTCCTTTTGTGTCGGCATTGCCGTCCACCCCGCCGAGCTGTAATGCGTGCCCGTATGCTATATCGCCACACGCTTGGTAATCTACCGTTAATTTCCCTCTTCGCGCTTGACCACCTCTGGCAGGATGCCCTCGGGGTGGAAGCGCATGACCAGCAGCAACACCAGCCCCATGATAAACACCCTCATGTGTTGGGCGGTTTCCATCAGGTGCAGGCGTACGGGGTTGGAGCCATCCATCCAACTGGTCAGGTTATCGATCAGCCAAACGCCCACCGGTTCAGCCTCAATCCATACCGTCCAGATCAGGAATCCGCCGAGAACGGAACCCAGGTTATTGCCCGAACCGCCGACAATCACCATCACCCACACTAAAAAGGTATAGCGCAGGGGGTGGTAGGTGCCGGGCGTCAACTGGCCATCCAGCGTGGTCAGCATGGCACCGGCAATGCCGACCACTGCGGAGCCCAGTATGAAAACCTGCAAATGCCTGCCGGTTACGTTTTTGCCCATGGCACCGGCGGCGGTTTCGTTATCGCGGATGGCGCGCATCATCCGCCCCCATGGTGAATCCAGCGCCTTGACGCTGAGAAACAGGATGATGGCCAGAACGATAAGGAACAGGCCCGAATAGCTAAGCTTTACGAAAAAGCTTGAGCCCTGCATGACAAGCTTGCCCAACATGGTGGTGTAGGCATCACCGGAAAGGGCATCAAGGGTTCCGGCATTAAGTTTTTCAACCCAGCTGATGAACCATGGGGTTTGCTGCAACTCGATTTCGTAAGGTACCGGCCGGTCAAGACCGGTAACGTTCTTGACGCCACGGGTCAGCCAGTCTTCGTGACGGATGAAGGCAATGATGATTTCCGAAATGCCCAGCGTGGCGATGGCCAGATAGTCAGAACGCAGGCCCAGCGATATCTTGCCGACCACCCACGCCGCGCCGGCCGCAAAAAAACCACCGACTATCCATGAAAACACAATCGGTAGGCCCAGCCCGCCAAGATATCCGCTTACCGCTGGATCTACGGATTCGATAGCGGCGGAGGCAGGGTCAAAGAAATAGCGGAAGACGAAAAAGCCGGGAATAATAATCGCCGTGATGACCAGCTTGCGAAAAGTTCCCCTGGAAAGCTTTCGATAGGCGGTTACCACAAGGGCCGTTATGGCAACGGCGATGATGGCGGAAATTAAAAGGTTCCATCCCCCGGCCTTCCAGGCGGCGGGGACGGGCGGTTGTGAAACCAGCATGGCGGCAACACCGCCTAACGCAGCAAAGCCCATGGTGCCGACATTGAACAGCCCGGCATAACCCCACTGGATATTAACCCCCAGCGCCATGATCGCCGATATCAGGCCGAGATTAAAAATGGTCAGTGCCACGGCCCACGACTGCATCATGCCAACGCTTGCCAACAACATGATGACAAGGGAAAAGGCAATAACGGCACGGGGGGTGTTTTCAATTTTGCTCATACCGATCCCCCCTTCATGATTCCGGTGGGCCTGACCAGCAGGACGACAACAAGGATGATGAACGAAACCGCAAACTTGTAATCCGTTGAAAGCAATTGAACCAGGCTGTCTGGCGCCATGCCTTCCGGCACCAGATAGGTCAGGAATTTTTTGTAGGCATAGGTAATGGTTATTTCGGAAAAGGCGATAACGAAACCACCGACAATGGCACCCACCGGCTTACCGATTCCGCCGACAATGGCGGCGGCGAAAAGGGGAAGCAACAGCTGAAAATAGGTAAACGGCTTGAAGCTTTTATCAAGCCCGTAAAGGGCACCGGCGATGGTCGCCAGAGCGGCGGTTATGATCCACGTTATCATCACGACTCGTTCCGGGTTTATGCCGGAAAGCAAAGCCAGGTCTTCGTTATCGGAAAAAGCGCGCATCGATTTTCCGGTGCGGGTTTTTTGCAGGAACCAGAACAGAGCACCAACCAGCACGATTGCAATAACAACGGTTAGTCCCTGGCTGACCTTGATACCGAGCCCTTCGTTAAGTCCGGTCATTTCACGAAAGGCGCGGGCCTTTATAATGTAGCGCTCGCCATCGCCGAAGCTCCTGTCGCCTGGGCCGATGATAAAACGGATGATACCGTTCGTCATGAACATGACACCGATGGAAGCAATAACGAAAATTGCCGGAGCACTTCTTTTCTTGCGGTAGAACCTGTAAACCGCACGGTCGGTAAACAGGGTATAGGCCACAGTAGCCGCAATCGCCAGTGGCAACGCCAGCAGCGCCGTCGGCAGGACACCAAGGCTGACGCCCATTGACTGCAACCACCATGTAAACAAAATGGTCATCATCGTGCCGAAGGCCATCATTTCGCCGTGTGCGAAGTTGGCAAAACGCAGGACGCCATATACCAGGGTTACGCCCAGCGCCCCCAGCGCCAGCTGTGAACCGTAGGTCAGGCCCGGCACGATTACAAAGTTCGTCAATAAAACCAATGCGTTGAGTATGTCTGTCAGCATGCGCTCAACCACCCAAAAAGGAACGCCGAACCTCAGCGTTTTCAAGCAGGGCGGCCCCGCTATCGGTGAATTTGTTTTTACCGCCGACCAGCACATAGCCGGTATCGGCAATGGCCAGTGCCTGGCGGGCGTTTTGTTCAACCATCAAAATGGCAATGCCGGTTTTCCGGATTTCGAGAATACGGTCAAAAAGCTCGTCCATAACAATGGGGGAAACGCCAGCGGTTGGTTCATCCAGCATCAAAACATCAGGTTGGGTCATTAGTGCACGGCCAACCGCAACCTGCTGGCGCTGGCCACCGGAAAGTTCGCCCGCATCCTGATTTCTTTTTTCTGCCAGCACCGGAAAAAGTTCGTAAATGTGTTCGATGGTTTTGTAAATGTCATCACGGCGCAGGAAGGCGCCCATTTCAAGGTTTTCTTCCACCGTCATGGTGGTGAAAATGTTGTCGGTCTGCGGAACCATTGCCATGCCTTCGCGAACCCGGGCTTGGGGCGAAAGTTTTGTTATGTCCTTGTCGCCAAGCATGACCGTGCCCTCGTTCAGGCTGAGCATGCCGAACATGGCCTTCATGGCGGTTGATTTTCCGGCGCCGTTGGGCCCGACGATAACCGCAATCTCGCCTTTATCCACCGCCACGGTGCAGCCGTGAAGAATATCAGCGCCACCATAACCACCGCGCAGGGCACTGCCTGAAAGATAACTCATGCCGCCCCCAGCTTGTTCTTGAGGCCGGTGCCGAGATAAGCCTCGATCACATCTTCGTTGGACTTTACTTCCTCGGCGGTGCCCTGCGTCAGCACCTTTCCCTCGGCCATGACGATAACCGGGTCGCACAGACTGGATATGAAATCCATATCGTGCTCAATCATGCAAAACGTGTAACCGCGTTCCTTGTTCAGGCGGGTAATGGCCTCGCCAACGCGTTTCAGGAGCGTTCGGTTCACACCGGCGCCGACTTCATCAAGCAACACCACCTTGGCCTCGACCATCATGGTGCGGCCCAGCTCGAGCAATTTTTTCTGCCCGCCGGAAAGGTTTCCGGCCTGTTGACCGGCAACATCGTCGAGGTTCAGGAAATCTATGACCTCGTCGGCTTTTTTCCTGTTGACGTGTTCTTCCTCGCGCACCGCCGCGCGGTTGAACCACGCACCGACAAGTTTTTCGCCTGACTGGTTCCCCGGCACCATCATCAGGTTCTCGCGGACCGTCATGGACGGGAATTCATGGGCAATCTGAAATGTCCGGAGCAACCCCTTCGCAAAACGCTGGTGGGGCTTAAGCTCGGTAATGTCCTCGCTGTCGAGCAAGATGCGCCCCGATGACGGTGCGTAAATGCCTGCGATGATGTTAAACAGCGTCGTCTTGCCGGCGCCGTTGGGGCCAATCAAGCCCGTGATGGAACCCTTGGCGATTTCAAGACTTACGTTATCAACCGCCTTTATGCCGCCAAAATGCAGTGAGATGTTTTTAACCGTAATCATCGCGATCAGTTTATCGTCTTGGCTGGTAAGTGAAAGGGGAAAGGGGGCTATTTAAGCTCTTTCTTCGCCTGTTCCACCAGCGCCTGCAGGTTGGACGCCGCCGATGACGGCTCGTCTGGCTTGCTGTGAACGTCCAGATAATACTGGAACAACTGCACGAACTCATCGACGATGGTGTTGGGGTCCTTGTCCGGGTCGTCAAGGCGCACAAAGGCATAGGCCGAAAAGTTTCCCGTCGCCTGGCGAATGCCCAGTGCCACGTCTTCCACCGGTTCGCCCGCCATAATGCGTTTGTTGGCAAGTTCGATGATTTCGTTGGCGAAGGTGATGCTGGTGGAACTGTGGGTATTGTCAGCGGGCATGGCGAACCTCAGGTGATTGTTGATAAAAGGCGGTGGGGTTAAATGGCTTTGGAGTGGCGACCTTCACCGGTGCCAAGATAGGCGTCAAAGGCACTGGCCACCAGGCGGACGAAGGGCCGTCCGGCTTCATTAACGGTAATGCGGTTATCCGCAATGGTGCAGATGTCGTCTTCGGCCAATGGCGCAAGCTTTTCCACATCGGCCTTAAGCGAATCCATGTCGATGCCGAAAGGCTCAATGGCGGTTTTCAAATCCACTTCAAGGTCGCACATGATGCGCTCAATAATCTCGCGGCGCGCGCGGTCGCTATCGGAAAGGGCAATGCCTTTTACCGTCGGCAAAACGCCCGCATAAACCGCCTGGCTGTAAGCCTTCAGCGGCAACTGGTTCTGCACGTAGCCCTGCGGCAGGTAACCAATAGCCGAAGCACCAAAGCCCAGCATGGCGGGCGCGGTGTCGGTGGTGTAGCCCTGGAAGTTGCGGTGCAGTTCGTTCGTTTCCAGCGCCTTGGCCATGGGGTCATCGGGGTGTGCAAAGTGGTCGAGGCCGACCTTGACGTAACCCAGTTCCACCAGTTTTTCGGTGGCGCGCATGAACTGCTGCCAGCGTTCTTCGGTGTCGGGCAGGTCTTCATCCTTGATCATCTTCTGGTGCGACTTCATCCACGGCACATGGGCATAGCCGAACAGTGCAATGCGGTCGGGCCTGAGGCCGATGGTCTTTTCGACCATGTCGTCCATTTCCGCCACCGTCTGGTGTGGCAGGCCGTACATTAAATCCATGTTGATGCGTTCAATGCCATGGCCGCGCAGCCAGCCGATAACCTCGCGGGTGGTCTCGAAGGGCTGGATGCGGTTGATGGCTTGCTGGACTTTGTCTTCGTATGACTGCACGCCGATGGAGGCGCGGTTGACGCCGGCTTTTTCCAGCTGGGCAACGTAAGGTTCGGTCGCGGTGCGGGGGTCGAGCTCGACGGCAATCTCGGCATCGTCCGCGACATCAAAGCGCGAGCGAAGCTTGTCCATAATCGCCATCCAGTCCTCACCCTTTAACATGGTCGGCGAACCGCCGCCCCAGTGCAGGTGTTTCGCCGTCATGCGGGTGGGCAGGGCGTCGGCAACCAGATCGACCTCGGCGAGCAGGGCGCCGATGTATGCTTTGACCGGGTCATACTGTTTGGTGATCTTGGTGTAACACCCGCAGAACCAGCACATTTCATCGCAAAAGGGGATGTGGAAATAAAGCGATAACTCGGTCGCCGCCTCAAGCTCGCCCAGCCACTGTTTATAGACGCCGCCATCCACCTGTTCTGTGAACTGTGGCGAGGTGGGATAGCTGGTATAGCGCGGAACGCGCATATCATATTTATGTACGAGATCGGATTTCATCGGTATCGGCACTGCCTGTGATTTTGGGGTGGTTCGCCCCTTAACCTAGGCTTCCCCGGCCACGGTTGCAACCGGGGCTCAACTGGGGGAAGGTAATAATATTCCCCATAGCTTAAGGGGTTATTTTCAGCTTTAAAGCACCGGCCATGCCTCGTTTTGCCGCCAATATCAGCTTTCTGTTCACGGAACTGCCGTTCCTGGAGCGCTTCGCCGCCGCAGCCGATGCCGGCTTCGAGGGCGTTGAGTTCCTGTTCCCTTATGAATGGGAAGTGGACGATGTTGCCACCGCCGCGCGCGACGCCGGACTCACCGTGGTGCTGTTCAACGCCGCGCCCGGCGACTGGCAAGCGGGCGAGCGCGGCATCGGCGCGTTGGTCGGCCGGGAAAATGCCTTTCACGGCGATATCTACCGCGCGGCGGCCTACGCGCGCGCGCTCGGTTGCCGACGCCTGCACATCCTGGCCGGGCTGGTGCCAGACGGCGAGCCCCGCGCGCCCTACGTTCAAACTTTTGTCGAAAACCTCAGCTTCGCGGCGTCGCACCTTGCCGGGTTCGGCATCGAGGCGTTGATTGAGCCGATCAACCCGGTGGATATGCCGGGCTATCTGTTGGCCAACGCCGAAGACGCGCTTGAAGTGATGGAGCTGGTCAAGGATCAGAACCTGTTTTTGCAACTTGACCTTTATCATGGTGCGGTCATGTGCGCAGCGGGGGGCGTGAATAACGAAAGCCTAATTCGCAAACATTTCGAGCGCATTCACCATGTGCAGGTGGCGGGCTGGCCCGGCCGCCACGAGCCCGATACGGGCGAAGCAAGCCATGAGCCAGCGTTTCGGTTGCTTGATGAACTGGGGTATGAGGGCTGGGTTGGTTGTGAATACCACCCTCGTGGTGAAACCGTGGCCGGGCTGGGCTGGTTACGTGACCGGGCTTAAGCGCCGTCAGGGGGGGTTGTTCACGGCGGTTCTTGATCGCGCCTGAATGACGATATCGGGCATATCAATAATCGGGATCATGAACGAAAACGTATAGTTGGCGGTTAGGGTGCGGAAGTCTACCCCGTCCGTAGTATCGGAAACAGGAGGGGGAAAAGTAACGCCAGTTAGCGACACCTTGGCTAATTCGTCTTCGGCAAACTGTACCAACAAGGTGTCCGATAGGGTGGGGTTTACCATAACGTGACGCGCGGCCTGCTCAACCGCAAACTGCATGGTGCTTTTAACCCAGAAAATACGGCTGAAATCAATAATGCCCATAACCATAATCAGGAACGCGGGTGTAACCAGCGCAAACTCAACCGCCGCGGCACCGCGGTCGCCCACCAACGCCTTGTGGCATAGGGCATGACGCCGCGTCAGGCTGCTTATCATTTGGTTAAGGCGGATCAGGATCATAATACTTTCTCTTATTGTACGCGAATGATCGTGCTGGTCGTCATGGTGATGACGTTGGGTAAAAATATAGGCTGGTAATTATAAGTCCCGTCAATCTGGATAAACCTGCTCACCTGATCAACAGCGCAGGTATTGCCGCAAACAACGGCTGAGCCATCACTGCATTCGCAGAACTCGGTCGGGATGACTGAAAAATAGGTGTTGTCCAGGTTGGTTGAGTTTTGCACCGCCGTGGTGATGTTGGGCAGGCTGGCGCTGTTGACCAACGCAAACTGGGCGCCGGAGCGAACGGCACTGATCATTTCCATCTTGCCAAAAAGGGCGATGGCATAATCCAGAACGCCCAGCATTATAATCATCAATACCGCCGAAATCAGCCCGAATTCCACCGCGCTGACACCTTTTTCATCGCGCGCAAAGCGCTCGGCGATGGTGCCGCGGCGGATTTTTCTGGGCGCGAGTTTCCTTAGCATGATCTATTCCACCAGCCCGGGGGCGGCGCCAAAGTTGATGGCGTTGCCGCCATACATGTCGCAGTTGTTGTCGATGTCGGCGTCGCCGCTAAAGGCGACCGACTGGGCGACCAGCATCAGGCAACCATTGCTGTCGGTGGTGTTGCCGCCCGAAAAGGAAACGTCATTGAGGGGAATGTAAACGGCGCCCGTCAGGTCGGTGCTGGAACCACCGGTCAGGTTGACGTCCATGCTGGGCGACGTACCGAGATCGCGGTCCTGGTATAACAGGATGCTGAACCAGGGGTCGGCAGTGTCGGTGGGCGCGGAAATGGAGACCGTGGTGCCACCCTGGATGTCAAAGGTGCCGGCGCCGGTTTCGTTGCGGTCGGTGATGATAATGGAAACGTTATCGCCGGTAACCACGGCGCCACCGGTAACCGTGAAATCGCCGCCGTCCATGTAATAGGTGCCGGGGCTCATGAAAAAGGTGTCGCTGGTGAGCGTAAGACCCTTGCAATAGACGCCGGGATACAACGTGCCAACGGGCGACAGCGAAGCGGCGGTCGGGCTGTAGGCTGACCCACCCGGACCACTGGTTTCGGCATTGCAGGGGCCGATGCTGACGGGCACTTCCAGGTCTGCGTACGGGTCGACAATGGGGGTGGCATCGCTGACCGGTGCGTCGCACCCGGTGGTGGTGATGTTGACGTCACCTTCAATGCCGCCGACCGTCCACAGGCAGTCCACCGTAAGGGCGCCGTTCTGGATATCGACGGCATCAATTGTGTCCGACGAATTGGCGACCACGCCACAGCCGACCATACTGACGTTGGAAAGGGCAGAGTTCTGGGTGATGCCACTGCCTGACGGGGCCAACGACAGCACGCAGGCGTCCATGTTGCCAACGGTGGTGGCAACGGCGCGGGTGTATGAAACCGGTGCGACCGATGAAATAACGGATGCAAAAAATACATCCAGCGGGTGGGCGATGATGACCTCGACATAATCTGTGTCGCCGCTGAAGGCGCCACTGGTGGGGGGGATGTTAACCGCAATGGTGTCGGTGGCAGGCGTATAACCGTTGCGAAAGGCTTCGGCGGTGGCGTTGGTGGTTATTTCGCCATTGGTGGCCCCGAATGCGCGTTCGATGGCCCCGGAAACGGCCGCCGCGTCGGTGGCGGTTTGCATGTCGCGCCGTTCCGAATACCACATGCCAACATCAATGCCGAGACCGATAAAGCCGACAATCACCGGCAACATTAATGCAAACATGATGGCGATGTTGCCGCCCTGGTGCGCAGAAAAACCACCAATGAGGCGGCGCGTTCGCATGGGCGCAGAGCGATCCTTGCCGGTCATGGACGAACCTGTCGGTTGCAGGTCGGTTGTTTTGGTCATTGGTTCCGTCTTCATCAAGGCTTTGGCCATGGTCTCGGTGTCCCGGTTAATTGCTGCCGTGCAGGGTAACCCCTGAAGGCTTGGCAGGGCGTATCCGTTCTGTGGAGCAGGATACTACAAAACATGCCTATTTTGCCAAACCCATCGGGGCTTTACAGTGATGCTTGTCACCGGGGGTATCTCCAGCTTTTCAGGGTATTTTTAGCCTGCTTTCAGGCGTTTTTGTGATGGCGGTCACTCTGTTTGCGGGCCGTTATGGTTAATATGTGAACCTTCGAGAGGCTATACGGGGGCGGGTTTTCGCTTTAAACTTCAATTCCATAAGGTTAGGTGGCCCCATTCCTGGCCCATCGAATCAAGACCGGCATGACCGGGAAAAATTGCTGAAGGGAACTCATGAAGACCAGTTTCACGACCTCGTCCGGGGCGCAACCCGCCCCAAAAGGGGCAACCTTGCGCCCAGCACTTGTGAGCGCCCTTGTGGTGCTGCCACTGTTGGTGGGCGGCTGTGCTTTTGATGGCGCAAGCCCGAACGGCAATGGCAACAACACCCAAACGCTCGGCGAACAGCAGGACGGCATTATGAGCACGCTGATGACCGCCGCTGCGGACGCTGAAAACAAGCGCAATTATGAATCCGCTGCCAGGTTTTATGCCCGCATATTGGAGTCCAAGCCAAACGATCCCACTGTGTTGGTCGCGCTTTCAAGAAACCTGCGCTATGCCTCCAGCCCGACGAATGCCGTAAGCCTGATGGAAGCTGAAGCCGGCAAACATTTCGAGCATCCGGGCGTGACGCTGGAACACGGCAAGGCCTTGCTGGCGTCAGGGCGGGAAGCGGATGCGATTATAAAATTGCAAGATGCGGTTCAGGTTGCGCCAAAAAACTGGGAGGCCCATTCGGCATTGGGCATTGCCCTTGATGCGACCGGGGCCTTCGCTCGCGCCCAGCAATCCTTCCGCCATGCCCTTTTGCTTGATCCGGAAAATGCGTTTGTTTTAAATAACTTGGCTATGTCACTGGCGCTATCCGGAAACATGGACCTGGCCGTCAGCACACTGGAACGCGCCGCGGTGCTCAACCGCAATAACGCGCAAATTCGCCAGAACCTGGCACTCTTGTATGGCGTGCAGGGCAATACCGAAAAGGCCCGCGCCTTGGCGGCAATGGACCTTGACGCCTCGGAAGTGGAATCCAACCTGACTTTCTATCGCCGCTTTGAGGGCCAGCCATGAGTGAAGCAAACCCCAACGATACCAAATCAAAAGAAGAGGGAAGTCGTCGCAACAGCGTGCGCCTGACAACGGTATATGGCGCCCGGGTTTGCCAGTCCGGCCGTGCTTTTGGTTGTGTGGTTTCCGACGTTTCCGTCAGTGGTGCCAAGGTAAAGCTGAAAGAACCTAATGATCGGCGCTCCATTGTTGACAATCAGTCGGTGCAGCTTATTTTTGACCGCCTTGGGGAATACAAGGCGCTTAATGGCACCATCGCTTGGCTTTCTAACGAGACCCACATTTTGGGCGTCAGCTTTTCCGACGACGAAAAAATCCGCAACCGGGTGATTTCCAAGCTGATGCCGAACCGGTGGAATCTGGTTCACAACCGCGAAAAAGAGGCGGATCAGGCCTGACCTGGCCGTGATTTTGCCCGGTTTCAAAGGATTATCAAAAGACCCATTGATTGCAACGACTTGAGAGCCATTTTGATGACGGCATATTGGCTCAGGGCGTTTGCCATGTTGACGCCAATATGGGAAAATCCAAAATAACCCCTTAAGAATAAAGTGGAATTCTGCGTCCAGTAACCCAAGCCCAATGAGAAGCCGCAATGAACGCCAAGACCGAAAATAATGAATCCGGCAACGATGACGGCTCGGCCCACACCCTGGCCGGGATTGAGCTGTTGACCGAGGCATCACCGGCGGCGATTGCGAAGCTGGAGAAAAAGTGCCGCTGGATCACCTTCGATACCAACCAGATCGTCGTTGATCGCGATGATGATACTACCGATGTATTCTTCATCACCAAGGGCAAGGTCAAGGTTATGGATTTCCTGGCCGATGATCAGGAAATCGCGTTGGCCGAACTGAGCGCAGGTACCAGCTTTGGCGAACTTTCGGCCATGGATTCATCAAAACGATCGGCCCGCGTTGTGGCGTTGGAAGAAACCACCGTGGGGCTGTTGCCCAGTGATGACTTCAAGCACCTTTTAATGGATGTGCCGGGCATCGCCATTATGTTGCTCAAGCGTTTTGCCGGGTTGATCCGCACCTTGAATACCCGCATCACGGCGCTTTCCACCATGACGCCGCACCAGCGGGTTTATTATGAACTGATCCGCATGTCGGAGTCCAACCCCCAGGGTGACGGCACATGGCTGATTCATTTCCTGCCCAAGCACGAGGAAATTGCCAGCTGGTCGGGCACTTCGCGCGAGGACGTGGCCATGGCCATTGGCCATCTGGCGCGCGAGGGGATTGTCGGCAGGAAGCACAAGTCCCTGATTATCAAGGATCATGACCGCCTGCAAATGCTCCTGAATTTGTGATTTCCCTTGGTTTTTCCAGTGTTCTACCCTATCTGATGGCCTGTGACGGGGGTCATAGGTAACCCGGTTATCGGGGCCTACACTCCAGTTGTGAAATGGCATAGGGAAGGTTTTTTCCGTCTGTTTCAGGTTATGGAAGTATAGATTTAGTAAGGTTCTGTCTTCCAGTCGTGTTTCAGTAAATAAAGTGTTAAGTATTACTGGGCAGGGCACTTTGAACGCAGGCTGTTTTCTGTTTTTTGTTTTGCTTATGGGCACATGGCCTTGATTTAATACAATATCTTGACTTGTATTGACTGATAGGCCAATCTTGTGCGCTTAGGTGAGCTCGGAAAACCGGCTGCACACCTTGTATCTGGCAAACTACGACGTAGGAGTAACAATTATGATGAAACTTATTTCCCGTTTTTCACGTGATGATTCCGGTGCTACCGCCATTGAATATGGCCTGATCGCCGCCCTCATCGCCGTTGTTCTGATCGGTGCACTTAGCCTTGTTGGCACCTCGCTCAACACCAAGTTTGGTCAGGTCAGCTCAGCCCTGCAATAAGCAACGTTTGTTTTTGCAGGTTCCGTTGACATGGAACCGACTATTGCAACCGCCTCGGGCCAATTGGTTCGGGGCGGTTGTTTTTTAAGCGGCCGGAGAAAGCCAAGCACGATGGACATTATAATACCGATTATTGCTCAGCTAACCACAGCAGCCTATCTCGGCCTGATTTTGACAGGCGCATGGACTGATGCGCGTGAACTGCGCATTCCCAACTGGATATCCCTTTCCCTGCTGGCGCTTTTTGTTCCCGCGGCACTGGTCGGTGGGCTGACGATGGAAACCATCGCCCTTCACTTTGCCGGCGCCCTTGGCGTTCTGGTTATCGGCTTTGCGCTGTTTGCCTTCGGCTTTTTCGGTGGCGGCGACGCCAAATTGATGGCCGCAGTGGGCCTGTGGGTGGGGTGGGGCAACCTGCCGTGGTTCGCCATTTCGGTTATTCTTTTCGGCGGCGTGCTGGCGCTGGGCGTTGTCGGGCTGCGCCGGGGGCTGGGGCTGTGGCCGGACTGGCTGGTGCGTTCGGCGGCTGGCCTGTTTGAAGAAAACAAGGCCATTCCCTACGGCATCGCGATTACCGCGGGCGCCATCCTGACCCTGCCTAAAATGGCGTTGTTGCCGGAAAACTGGCGTCTCGTAATAAACGCGCTGATCGGTTAGGCCCGGCAAACGCAAGATCAAAAGAGGGAAGGGATGCGACAGCTCAGAACCGGCGACTGGCTGACCGAGACCCGCGTGCGCACCTATGCGTGGATGGTCTTGGTGCTGGGCGCCATTGCCCTTGCGGCACTGGTGTTGACGGCCGAGGGCGGGCTGGACGTTCAGGGCCGCCCATTGGGCACCGATTTTTCAAACGTATGGTCGGCGGGAACACTGGTTCTGGACGGTACACCCCAGAATGCCTACGACCCGCACCTGCATTACCTCAGCCAGCAGGCGGCTTTTGGCAGCCCCGACGTTCCCTTTTACGGCTGGCACTACCCGCCCTTTTTCTTAAGTCTGGCCGCCGCTCTGGCTTTACTGCCTTACGGCTGGGCGCTGCTGGCGTGGATGGCGCTGACGTTCCCGGCCTATCTGGCAACAATTCACGCCATCGTGCGCGCCAGCTTTGCGTCAACGCCACCATCATCCCTGACCCTGCTGGTGGCCAGTGCGTACCCCGCCGTGGCGGTCAACCTGATGCACGGCCAAAACGGTTTTGCCTCCGCCGCGTTGCTCGGGGCCGGGCTGGTGGCTTTGGACCGCAGGCCGGTGCTGGCCGGTTTGGCCATTGGCCTGTTGGCCTATAAACCACATTTCGGTGTTTTGTTGCCCCTGGTGCTGGCGGCCACCGGTCGCTGGAAGGCGTTTGCTGCCGCATCGCTCACGGTTGGGGCGTTGGTGGCGGTGACAACCCTGGTTTTTGGCGTTGAAATCTGGAGCGCCTTTTTGGTTTCCACCACCTTTACCCGCGAAGCGGTGCTGGAATCCGGCGCCTTGGGCTGGGAGAAACTGCAAAGCCTGTTTGCTGCCCTCAGTGCGCTTGGCGTGCCATTGCAATGGGCTTACGGCGCACAAGGGCTGCTGGCGGCAATTGTGGCGGTGGTTACGATTAGGGTGTGGCGTTCGCCGGTGGCGCTGGCGGTTAAAAGCGCCCTGTTGGCGGTGGCTACGGTGCTGGTAACGCCCTACGCGATGGACTACGACCTGATGATCATCGCCCTGAGTCTTGCGTGGATGACCGGGCATGGCCTGAAACACGGTTTTCTGGGTTGGGAAAAGACCGTTCTTGCGGCCGCCTGGGCGGTGCCGTTGTTAACGCGTCCGGTTGCGGTGCTGACGCTGGTGCCGTTGGGCTGGCTGGTCATGGTCGCCCTGTTTGCCATCATCGTGCGGCGGGCACGCCATGATGTTGCAAATAAAATTCAATAATTACATATAGTTAATAGGCATTATCTGAAAAATCTAACCTGTCAGGCCCCTGTCAGGTTGGTTGGCCATAAGTGCACTGTGGATCACCTGACCAACAGATAAAGAGAACGCCTATCCATGAGCAAGCTTACGTGGAACGATAAACTTTCCATCGACTGCGAGGTCATCGATAATGACCACCGCCTGTTGATTGATATCATCAATGTGTTTCTTGAACGTGCCGGTAATTTCAAGACTTCCGACGAGGCGATGGAGGTGCTTGAGAAGCTCGATCGCTATGCCCAAAAGCAGTTTACCCGTGAAGAAGAGCTGCAACGTCTTGCGAAATTTCCAGAGCGCGACAAACATTTCAACGAACACGTCAAGTTGCGCAAGCGCCTTTCCAGCCTGATGATTGAAACCCGCCCGACCAGTGGCAGTTACGTCAACACCATGGGCGAAAAAATTAGCGAGTTCCTGCGTTACTGGCTGTTTGAGCACATCATGGTCAGCGATCGCAAGATGCGCCCATACGTCAAGAGCATGGCAACTTTCGCGGCACACATGCCGGCACTCAGTCATGATGACCTGGTTGCGTAAGGTTTACTGCGCCCGATAATACGCCGCCGCGTCTTTAACCGCCGCGTGACATCTGGATAGCGGCGGGGCCGATTACCACCAGGAACAGCGGCGGCAGGAAAAACAAAATCATCGGCACGGTCAGTTTGGCGGGCAGGGACGCACCCTTCTTTTCCGCCATCGCCATGCGGTCTTCGCGCCGTTCCTGCGACAGGACTTTCAGCGCCTGGCCGACCGGGGTGCCGTATTTTTCAGATTGCACCAGCGTCGTTGCCAGTGATTTCACAGCCGGCAGGCCGGTGCGCTCGGCAAAGTTTGCGTAGGCTTTATGGCGGTCACCCAGATAAGCCAGCTCGGCTGAGGTAATGCCAAATTCCTGCGATAGCACCGGCGCATTATCGGAAATTTCTTCGGTCACCTTGTCAAAGGCACCTTCAACGGAAAGCCCGCCTTCAACACAAATGACCATCAGGTCCAGCGCATCGGCGAACCCCTTGTTCAGGTCAACCTGTCGTTTCTGGGCGGCATTGGAAACCATGATGGACGGCAGGTAAAAACCGGCACCAGCGGCGGCAGCAATAATCAACGCCTTGATGGGCAGCGGATGTGCTTCTTTTGATACCGCCAGCCACATAAAGGCCATCAGTGGAAATCCCAGCGTTGTGAGGGAGCGGATGAACAGGTAGGCGACCAGTGCATTCTGGCTGCGATAGCCGCCCTGGGCCAGTTTCGCCTTCAGGTTTTTCGATGACAAGGCTTCGTCCAGGTTAAGGGCGGCCAATATCTTTTTCATCATTTCAACGCGGTTTTTATTGCCGCCCCTTTGGCGCAGGCTCGAGCCCTTGGGCACCGCAAGGCCATCCATTTGGTCGCGGGCCAGTTGCTGGCGGGTGCGACTCACCATTTTGACGCGCCCGGCCTTGCCGTCACCAATCAGGAACGGAATGGCAACGGCAATAACGGTCAGGATAGCGCCGCCGGCGGCCATGAAGGTAATGAGAGTGGGAACGGGAATGCCAAACATTGTCAGACCTCGAAGTTAATCATTTTCGCCATGACGGCGATACCAAAGGCCATCATACCCAAACCGATACCAATAAGATGTTGGCCTTCGGTATACAGGATTTTTACATAGGCTGGGTTGACGATCGACAGCAGCAAGAGCACGAGAAACGGCAGACTGGCGATAATGCCAGCCGAAGACTTGGCTTCAGAACTCATGGCCTGAACCTTGTCCTGGATTTTTTTGCGGTCGCGCAGCACGCCGGTTAGGTTTTCCAGGGTGTCGGCAAGGTTGCCGCCGGTCTGGCGCTGGATTTGCAGCACGATGGCAAAAAACTTGAACTCCGCTGTCGGCAGGCGCTTAAGCGCCCGGGCCAATATTTCGTCAAGCGTCATGCCCAGGCGCTGGCCTTCGACAATCATGGTAAATTCCTCGCCGACCGGGCCGGTAAACTCACGCGAAATAATGGCCAGTGTTTCGCCCACCGGCAGGCCGGAACGAATACCGCGAACGATAACATCAATGGCCTCGGCAAAATGTTTGGTGAATCTTTTCTGGCGGCGCTTAGCCATGAAACCTAAAATAAACTTCGGCAACCCAATGCCAAAGGTAAGGCCTGCGGCCGGGGAAACCCAAATAGGGAAGGCGGTAAACGCAAAGATGGTTGACGCCACTGCGCCCATGATAATGCAAATCATGACAAGAACGCTAACTTCAACCTGAAGGCCCGCCTGCAACAAGACACTGCGAATTTTATCGGCCATGGTTTCGTTTTGCCCGGCAGCGCCGACGTTCTTGACCTTTTCCTGGATGCGCTTCTGGCGCCGGTTTTCAGCCTTTGCCGAAACGCCACCGCCACCGGATAGTGAGCCGATGGCGTCAATGCGTTTTTTCAGGCGCATTTTTGGCTTCATGGTCACCGTGACGATACCGCCGATGGCAAACATCAGGACAATGCCAAGGCCGGCAAAAAGTGCGATGACGGTAATCATATCCATATTCATGATGGCTGCTTACCCTTCCATCTGTAACGCTTCGGCAAGCTTGCGTTCCAGGCCGTAGTAGCGCGCCTTGTCCCAGAATGACGGGCGCATACCGGAGAACTTGTGACGGCCGGTAATTTTTCCGTTGGAGTCTTCGCCTTCAATTTCAAAAACGCAAAGATCCTGCAGGGTAATGATGTCACCTTCCATGCCGACCACTTCGGTCAGGTGGGTAATTTTGCGCGTACCATCGCGCAGACGCGACGCTTGAATGATAACGGCAACCGCACCGGATATTTGTTCGCGCATGGCGCGCGAGGGCAGGGAGTAGCCGCCCATCATAATCATGTTTTCAACACGCGAAATGGCTTCGCGTGGGTTGTTAGCGTGAATGGTGCCCATGGAACCATCGTGGCCGGTGTTCATGGCTTGCAACAAATCAAAGGCCTCGGGCCCGCGAACCTCACCCACGATAATGCGTTCAGGGCGCATACGCAGGCAGTTCTTGACCAGATCGCGCATGGAAATTTCGCCCTTGCCCTCAAGGTTGGGCGGCCGGGTTTCAAGGCGCACCACATGGGGCTGCTGCAATTGCAGTTCGGCTGAATCTTCACAGGTGATGATGCGTTCGGCCGGATCAATATGGCCGGTCATACAGTTGAGTAGCGTTGTCTTGCCCGAACCGGTACCGCCGGATATCAGGGTGTTGAGGCGGATGTGGGAGATTACCTCCATCACCTTTTTCAGCTCCGGCGTGATAGAGCCAAACTTTTCCAGATCATCCAGCGTCAGCTTGTCTTTCTTGAACTTACGAATGGTCAGTGCGGTGCCGTCAATGGCCAGCGGCGGGGCAATGACGTTAACACGCGAACCATCGGCCAGGCGGGCGTCGCAAATGGGGCTTGCTTCATCGACCCGGCGACCAACCGCTGAGACGATGCGCTGGCAAATGTTCATCAGTTGCGCCTGATCGCGGAATTTCAGGTCGGTCTGAAGCATTTTGCCATCGACTTCGATGTAGGTCTGGTTAGGGCCGTTTACCATAAGGTCGGCGATGTCGTCGCGAGCCAAAAGGGGCTCCAGCGGGCCATAACCGAGGACATCATTACAGATGTCGTTAATAACGTGCTGTTGTTCCGGAAGGCTCATCACCAGGCCGCGCATGGATATAATTTCGCTGACCATGTCGTTGATTTCTTCGCGCACTTGCTCAGGCGTTAGTGCGCTCAGTTCCGCAAGGTCGACCGCTTCCATCAGGTCGTTGAAGACGTTGACCTTAATGCTATCCAGTTTTTCCCTGGATTCACTGCTTAGCCCATCGGTGGATTGCCCACCGGGTGCCTCAGCGGCAGGGGTGGCTTTTCCTTTGGCTGCTTCAATTTTCTTAGGTGCGGGCTTGGGTGTGGGTTTGTCGTCAGCACCGGGCGCGGCTGCCTTGGCTGCATCGGGTGCATTTTCAGCAGGCGGGGCAGGCGGCTTTGGTTTGGCCGCAGCGCCAGCACCAGCACCGAAGGCTTTCGATTCCCCTCCGCCGGGCTGTGATGATCCGCGTCTTCCAAACATTTTCCTGCTTACGCCCTCTTGTGAACCGATACCCTGATTTTATTTCTTATTGAACAGGGAACTCAACACCCCGGATTTTTTGCCAGCATTTCCAATGCCTTTTTCGCCCTGATCCTTGGCACTGACGGCCATGGCCAGGGTTTCCAGCGCTGCCGCCGATTTCGACCGGGCGCTGGTTTTGCGTATCATTTCGCCGTTGTTCAGGGCAGAAATAAAGATGTCCGGCTCGTAAGGAATTGAAGCCGTTGGCGACATGGCCAACACTTCCCTAAATTCCTTCTCGGATATCGCACCCTTCTTGACCTCGCCGACCCGGTTAAGCACCAGGTGCGTGGGCGCGTCCGCGCCGCGATGGGGTGAGAGGAACTCAATAAGGTTTTTGCCGTCACGAAGGTTATAAAGGTCAGGCGTGCCAACGATGATGGTGTCGTCGGCATCAACCATAAGGTCTTGCGTCCAGTTGTTCCACACATGGGGGATATCATAAATGACATACGCCGCCATTTGCTTGACGACCTTCAAGACCGCCTCAAGGCTGGGCGTTGTTATGTCCACCCCGGTGGTCAGCTGTCCCGGTGACGCCAGGACGGAAACGTTCTTTTCGCCTTCTTCGAGAAAGCGGGTCAGCAATTCCTCATCGATGGAGCTGGATTGCGAAAGCGCATCCACAATAGTGCTTGCGGGCTGCAGGTTGAAATTAAGCGCCGCCGTGCCGTGGGTGATATCCAGGTCGACGATAATTACATCGTCGCTGTAAAGCCGCGCCAGCTCGGAACCGACATTGTGGGCAATAACGCTGGAGCCGGAACCACCGCGAAAACCGGCAACGGCAATGGTGTGGCACTTTTCATTCTGGCTGCGGTCGGCAAAAGCCTCGGCAATGGCGTGCCTTAAATCTTCTTCGCTGGGCACGCCACAAAAATACTGGCTGATGCCCTGGTCAATCAGGGTCTTGAACAGGCTGATATCATTTTCCGGACCGATCAGGATGACCCGTGTGCCGGGCTGGCATGTATCGGCAAGGGTGCCAAGCTCTTCAAACAGGGCGTCGCCCATGGCCGTGGTTTCAACAATCAGTAATTCCGGCGTGGAATAATTACCCAGAAACTCAATAGCGCCCGCCATGCCGCCTTCGTGCACGGTAATGGAAGAGCGCAGGAACAGACGGTCCTCTTTTAGCGACTCGATCACGCTAGCCATTGCCGGAGAAAGGACAAAACCGCCGATGTTAATTCTGAGGATCAAGGGTGCCTCCACATAAAACTTAATCTGAACACTTAGCCGTTCATTATTGGCTGGTCGTGACTTCTGTTGCGATTCCGGTATCGCCGGTAGTGCCGACTTTTTCACCGGAATTATACAAATCCATGGCGGCATCGCGCCGGGCGGCACGACCGCCAGACATGGGTTGGGACTGGATCAGGTCGCCCGGGTCAGCCACGGTAAGACCCGTGTTGCGCCGTACCGAGCAGCCGTAATCCTGGTGTGAATTGTTCATCGGGGCGAACCCGGAATTATCCGACCAGTCGGCGCAGGTGGGAACCTTTACGGTGTTGGCGGTGAAGCTCAACGCGGCGTGTGGCGCCGGGGTAGAGGTGTCGGTGACAATTATCAGTTCGTTGGCGCGCAGGCCACTGGCCGTCAACATTGCCTTGGCTGCTGCCGGTGAAACGGTTTCGACCGTCATATGGGTGCGGCCGCGTTGGACAAAATCACGCAGGAAGGCTTGCAGACGCCGTGCGTCATCCGGAGCAAGCGCCTGTCCCTGTTCGGGGATGGCAATGGAAATCGAGATTTGCTCGCGCGCTACCTGAATGGGGAACTTTTCGTTGGCATTTTCAGGTGCGCTGCCGTAAGCGCAAGCGCCTAGCGTCAGCAAGGCAGCACCAGCCATGATCCAGGTGGGGAGTTTGCGAAGGCGGGCGCGATTGTGTTTTGGTGAATGTGTCATGTCCGCTTACTCCATTATGTAGCCGTAGGGCCCCGCAAGCGGGGTGGCGTAGGGCGGAAGTTCCTTCTTGGTGTAAACCCGGTGCAACTGGCCAAGGAGAAGGAAGTCGATATCCGATGCAATGGCAAAACCGTCGGTCGGCAGCGACAACGCCGCGTTGTTACTGGTCGGCTTGGCAAGATAGGCCGTAATGGTGACCACCAGTTCGGTTTCCTCGTTGCGGAATCCTTCGCTGCGGAACAGTTGCCCCAGAACCGGAATATCCTTGAGGCCGGGAATACCTTCGACGTAGGCGAAGGTGTCGTTCTGAATTAACCCGGCAATGTACATGGTGCCACCGCTGGGCAGGTCGATTGTGGTTTCCGTTCTCTTTTGCGTAAGACCCGGTATGCCATTAACCGCGGCAGCATCATCACGGTCGCTAACTTCGGTGCTGACCTGCAGGTTGATGCGCCCCTTATCAAGCACCACCGGCGTGAAATCGAGAAGGATACCGAACGGTTTTTGTTCGTAGGTAACGGTGCCGTTCGTGTCGATAGAGGTCGTCATGGGGAACGACCCACCGGCAAGGAAAGAAGCTGTTTCGCCGGAAATAGCGGTTAACGTCGGCTCGGCCAGCGTCTTGGCGAAGCCTTGTTCTTCAAGGGCCTCGATGGTGATGTTGGAAATACCGGGAAGGCCCGCCAGCTGCGAGAACGTGCCGGTCACATACTCGGGAAGCGCCGACAACGTTGTTGAGCCGGAAATACCAGCGCCGTCTGTGATGGTCAGGTCAACGCCGAGGCCCTTCAGGGCGGTGCGTTTAATTTCGGCGATGCGCACCTGCAAGATGACCTGCTGGCTGTTCAGCACCTCAAGCGAATTGATGATGTTCAGGCTGTCGGGAACGTAACGCCGGGCGATATTCACGGCCGAAGTGGACGCACTGGCGGAACGCACAAAACCTTTTATGAATACGCCGCCGCGATGCGAGGAAACGGTAATTTTTTCTTCCGGCAGCATATCTGCCAACGCCGCCTGAATACCGGCAACATCTACATCCACCTGGATATCACCCTCAAACAGGATATTGCCGCGCGTGCCTTCGAAAATCATGGTGGTGGAGCCGATGGCGCGAGCGACCACATAAACATAATTGCGACCGCCATCTTCGGGCAGGATGATATCGGCAATTCCGGGCTGGGCCACAATGACGTTGCGCACCGGCTCGGCAATGCGAAGGGTGATGGCCTTGTTCAACGGCACGCGGATCAATTCAGCCTTGCTGCCAACGACCCATTTGCTTGTGTTCACCGTCGCCACGGACTTGGCTGCCACGCGTGCGGGAACTTCCTGCGCCGACGCCATATCGCTCATGGTCACGCCACCGACCAGGGCTGTGGCGGCAACGGCAGCCAAAACCGGCACACCCAGCAGGCGGCGGGTTGTAGCAAACCACTTGAACTTAATAAGGGGGTTTGAAACCTTTGAACTCATGGTGATCAATTCCCTTCTCCACCGGCGCCGCGATATACATTGATTTTAACGCTTTTGCGTTTGGGTGCCGCTCTGACAACCGGTTTAACCGGCGCGGGCGCTTCTTCCTTGATAACTTTTTCGCCGGCCAGAATGGACTCCAGCGAACTGAGCATGGGGCTGACTTCAATGTCAGTGGTGTAGGTCCGCGATTGCCCGGT
The DNA here is from genome assembly GCA_965602455.1 of uncultured Thalassospiraceae bacterium. Taxonomy (GTDB): domain Bacteria; phylum Pseudomonadota; class Alphaproteobacteria; order Rhodospirillales; family Magnetovibrionaceae; genus CBFCYL01. Next base: position 57,839 of record CBFCYL010000007.1, read on the forward strand.
GCCCTTGTCGCCTTCATCCAGCGAACGCAGCACCATCGACAAGACGCCCATGGCGCGCGCCGTGGTGAGTATCTCGGCCTGCTTGGGCGAGACTTCCAGCAAGATGGTCTTGCCGACCAGAGCAGCGCCTTCAAACTCGTTTACTTTTTGATCAATGGCCAGAACCAGCACATCGCGCATGATGGTCTCGCTGGTCAGGTTGAGGGACGGGGTCTTGACATCGAGGTCAGCGCCCCGGCGCTTCATGGCCAGTTCGATCAGGGTGTGGGTCAACATGATGTCAACCTTGTCGCCGGGCAGGATAAAGCCAGCCGAGGCTGATTCCGCCGAAGAACGCACCGCCAGGGCCCGCATGCCCGGCTTCAGGGAACCGCGAAGGAAGCCGGGGGTATCTTGCTTGAACAGTTTGGTGGTGAGGATTGGCTCACCCTTGGCGATGGCGCGGCGGACAACGTTGACGTCTTTTTCCAGGTCGGCGACGACATCCTTGTCTTTAACCTCGATGATGTATTCATCAACAATGCCGTTCTCGGGCCAGCCCTGCCAGGTTACGTTACTGCCGTTGACGGGCGTTCCGGCGGGCATGTCCACGGCGGCCACCAAAACCATGATGGAAAGTTCCTTGGGTGCCATGGATGCAATGGATGCTTCCTGATCCGAAAGGTAGCCACGCAGCAGAAACACCGTTCCGCCCGCAAGGGCGACGGCTGCAGCGATCAGGCCAATAATAACAACTCTCATAATTTTTAATCCGGCTTAAACTTAATGGTTCGCTCTTGAAACAACTTCATCCCGGTCATGGAATCGCGCTTCGATTCAACGCTTGGTTCAACGTGTAATCTGGTTGGCGATGTTCGTCTTACCCCAAGTCTTTATCGTGTCTTTGCCGTATCCTGATTTATGGCGGCAGGATGAAAAATCCCTTTTCTTTCAGGGCATAGCACTGACTTTTTTACCACAAATATTCACTTATTGTGCATAGTTTTTCTGATATTTTGATTAATCCCGCATCAATGCGGGGTTTACTTGGGTTTGGTTGAGTCCGTGATAGGGTCAACGTTATGGTTAACAAAACTGCAACCCCATTACGGGTGTTGTTTCCTTTAATTCGAAACAACCGATGGAGCGCGTGAACAGTGTCAACTTACAGCGGCAAGCGCACGGGGGAAGTGACCACGGTCACTGTTGACGGCAAGCCGCTGGACCCCCGCAACGACTTGAGAAACCTGTCAGAAGCGGGTTTTGAATGGGGCTATATCGGCAGTGGCCCTTATCAACTGGCGCTGGCAATGCTGGCTGATCATTTTGAAGATGAAGCCATGGCGCTGGGCAATTACCGATCGTTTTGTGAGATGGTTGTTTTGCGTTTTGCTGAAGACGGCTGGACGATGGAAACCGATCGCATCCAGGCGTCGCTTGACGGCGTTATCGAAGTTGACATGACGCTTGAGCAATTACTCAGAAAGGCAAAAGGCCTTCCAATTGATTGAAATTAAACAATAAAATCAATGTTAAAAATTATTATTTATTGCCCTTTCATGTGACCACGGTCACTGAACTTTCTGCGCTTTCAACCTACACTGTTGGCAACGTGATTGGTTTACACCGACACAGTGTTTGATTTGAAAGAAAGCGAAACAGGTTATGGGTACATTTATGTCACTTTGGAAAGCGTGGGCGTTGCCGTTCAGCTACCTTCCTTATGGCGATCCATGGATTGCCGCTTTTGGCATGGTGGCGATGATGATTATGGCCTTCAAGGTCATGCGCATGGCACTGAGCGAAGCCTGAGTTTTTCCACCGCAAAAATCCGCCACGGGCCTTTGGGGCCTTCGGGGCGACCACATCTGGCGGGCCTTAAGGGCCCCGACGAAGCCGGTACAGGCGCATTTGCCCATCACTGGGCAGGGCCATTTTCTTTAACCATTCCGGGGGGTTAGCCTCCACCAGACGGCGCATCAGGGTGTCACCCGGCGCCTTTAGGTAGTGGCGCTGCTCGACGTTATCGGCGCAAATGGCCACCACGTCCACCGCGCGCCTGTTCAAAATACCCCTGACTTCAGCCATATTTTCACCCATAAAGACGGCGGCGGTGTCGACGATGCCGGCGGTATTGCGGTGGTAGGGGGTGCCGATGACCCGGTGGCGGGTGCGGTAGAGGATTTCCGGCCCCTGGTGGATTTGGGCAAAAATCACCAGTGGGCGCCCCAATTCGGCGCTGAGATCATTAAGGGCCCCTGTTGCCACCACCCATGGACACTGGGCCCGGGGGTGGGGCAGCTCAGCGGTGGCCATGCCGACTGCCCAGCGCGCGCCGATTTCCGCACCCATCCACGCCCCGCCAAAAGGCGCCAGCACAATCAATGCCACCAGGGGTGCGCGCAAAAGCGGGACTTTGCCACCCGCCACCAAAGGCCCACCCTTCCAGCCGAGCGTGTGCTCAAGCACGGCGGCCCAGCCCACCGCCGCCGGTACCGCGAAGTAGGCGGCCCAGCGCACCTGGTAAAACGTCAACGCCAGATACAAGGCCCCACCAAAAGCCAGCAACCCGGCCTGCGTACCATGAACCTTGCCGCCACCCCGCCACGCCAGCCATAGCCACATGCCTATGAAAAACGCGGGCGTAGCGATGCGTGCGGTGCGCGCCAGGGTGAAGGGGTCGTCGGGGCGCAAAAGCGGCGTGACCTCGACGACGTTGTCGAGCCACAGCGCATGCAGGCGTGCATCCACCACCGCCTTGAACGGCCCTTGCAGGAAAACCGGGAACACCGCGGCCATCACGGCAACAACAAAAGCGCCCGCCACCACGGCCAGAAAAATACGTCCCCCCAGTGTTTGGTTGAGGGTGCTGGCGAGCCGTGCGGCGCGGAACAGTGCTTCGTTTGCCACGGCTGCAGCGGCAAACAAGGTCCATTGCACAATGGACAGGCGGTCGTATTCCACCGCAACGAGCCATTCGTCGGGCGGGCGTTCTATCATCAGGGCCAGCGTTAAGGTTGCCAGCGCCGACCACGCCGTGATGCGCAAGCGCGAAAGCCAGCGCGCGTCGTTACCGCGATAAAGCCACGCCAGCCCGAAAAAGGCATAAACAAAAAAGGCCGTCGCCATGGCCTCGGGGCCGACCCATACGGCAAGGCCGATGGCAACGCCCAGGGCCGCTGCGGTTTTTGAATCCCGCGTTGTTGGTTCGTCGTTTGGGCGCGCACGACACAGGCTGGCCAGCAACGCAAACGCAACCACGAACAAAAACAGCAACACGGAATGATGGTCCGGGCGACCCGGTTCAAAGTAAGACCGCGAAAGCGGCTGGATAACAAACAAGAACGGCAGGGCAACGCGACCCGCAAAGCCCAGCAAGCCGCGCGATGCCACCACCAGGGTTATCATGGTTGCCAGCGCCAAAAGCGGACTGAGCGCCTGACCGGCCCAGTAAAACGCCCGCGCTTCTTCCATAACCGCCATCAACGGCCATGCCAGCGCCACCAGCAACATATCCAGTGGCCGTGTCCAGTGCAGGGTTTCGCCGAAGGGCCAGTTGGAGCGAACGGAAACGTTTGCGTACCAATCCGCACCGCGCCACCAGCCCTCAACGCGCACCATGCGCATATAGGTATCGGCGCCGATAAACCAGTCATGGCCGGGCATGGCAATGGTGCTGTCCAGCAACACGGGCAAGACCACCACGCCCATGGATACCAGCAAGGCCAACGTCAAGCCCACTGCCCCGTAGCCCAATGGCGATGACGGCGATGACGGCGGGGCAGGTGGTGTTTTCTTTTTCGTCATGGCCATTACCATGGCCGATAACGCGTAAAAAAACCATCCTGTGGGGGGTGTTTGCGTGGTTGATTCCGGCCTTGCCCGCAAGCCCGCTTGTTGCTTGATGCAAATGGTTTTATAAAGGGTTTAACCCAACCTTACAGGAGCAGGCCCAACCCATGAAAACCGCTTACCTGGAAATGATCCGCCTGATCGAGCGAATGCACCGTCGCTTTCTCGATGTGTTGCGCACTGAGCTGACTCGCATGGAGGTCAAGAACCTCAATGCCGTTCAGGCCTTGCTGTTGAGCAACATTGGCGAAGAAGAAATTGTCATCCGCGATCTGGTTGAGCGCGGTTACTATCAGGGCTCGAATGTTTCCTACAACATCAAAAAACTGGTCGAGGCGGGCTACCTTGATCAGGAACGATCAGAACACGACAAACGCTCGGTGCGCATTCGCCTGACCGCCAAGGCCATGGAAGTGGTTGAGCGCATCCGCCAGCTGGAAATTGAAAATGCCAAGGCCATTGCCGACGTCGGCTTGACCGAAGACGACCTCGAAAAGGTGGCCGATAACATGCGCCGGATTGAGCGCGTATGGGCCGACCGAATCCATTACGGTAGCCAGCCATAACCGCCTGTCTATACCAATGCAGCATGGGCCCTCTATGCCCACCACTGAACGCAAGGCCCCCCTTCAGGACCCGCGCTCAGGGCCAAACCCTGAAAAACGCTGTTTTGCAGCGACTTTTCCTTGAGATTCGTTGCCACGGCCTCTATCTGAGTAGGGTTATTCTGGCATCATTGTGGGTGTCAGCCGACAAGACCGGAAAGCGATCACCTTGAACCCTAAAAACCCATCCCCCGAACCACAGGCTTTAATCAAGGGAGCCCGGGTAATGGACGCCTCGTTTGGCTGGCGGTGGATATCCATGTCGGCTATCGCCGCCGTGATGGTGTTGGTGGTAAGCACATGGGCCGTGGCCCTGAATGAGCGAACCATCAAGGCCGAAACCGAAGACCTGTTAAACTCAACCCTGGAAACCACCCTGACGCGCATAAGCAACTGGCGTCAGGAGCGCCTGAGCGATATCGCGGTGCTGGCACATTCATCGGACGTGCTGCCGCTTGTGTATGCGCTGGCGAACGATCGAAGTGCAGATTCAAACATCCTCCATCAAAACCTCAGCGCCATCATCACCCCTGCGTTGAGGGTGTGGGGCGGTGCACACTATTACCTGCTTGGGCCCGAAGGGGGCTTGCTCGCCAGCTCGGACCGGCCCGCCATGGACAAAGCGAGAAAAGGGCATCTACCGTCGCAGGAAATGCGTGATTTCATGGTTCATATGATGGCGGGTGAGGCACACATGGCATTGGTGCTGCATAATGATGAACATGGTCTGGATTATGATTTTTTCGCCGGTGCGCCGGTGCTGGATGGCGGCCTTGTCGTTGCCGCTTTGGTTTTTGACCTTGACCTTACCAACGAATTTTCTACCAGCATGGAACTGGGCCGCAGCCGGAGTACGCTTGAAACTTATGCCTTTACCCGCGAAGGTCTGTTGCTTAACGAAAGCCGGTTCACGGATGAACTGGTACAAGCCGGTTTATTGAACAACGGTGACAACAGCATTTTCAATATTGAAATTCGCGACCCCGGTGGCGACTTGACCCAGGGCTTTGCGCCAACCGTGGCGCGTAATAACCAACCGTTGACGCGTATGGCCCGAAGCGCCACCCAGGGAAAAGGCGGCACGGACATGGAAGGGTACCGCGACTATCGCGGTGTGCCGGTTGTTGGTGTCTGGCAGTGGGTGGATGAGTTGGGCCTGGGCATGGCTACGGAAATAAATGTTGAGGAGGCCTATCGGTCTTTGCAGGTCGTGCGTTTCCAGATGTTTGGTGTCGGTGCTTTTTCAGCGTTGTTGATTGTTGGGCTGGCGGTGTTTTTCGTGCTTAACCGACGCCACAGCTGGCAAAGCGCGCAACGCGCCCGCGCCGTGCTGGACAACGCGCTGGACGGCATGATCGTGATTTCATCCGATGGCATGGTTGAATCGTTTAACCCCGCCGCCGAGCGCGATTTTGGTTACAAGGCAGGGGAAGTGATTGGGCGCAACGTCAAAATGTTGATGCCGGAACCTTATAAAGCCGCCCATGACGGCTATCTCGACAATTATATGACGACCAGCACACGCAAGATTATCGGCATCGGCCGCGAGGTCGAAGGCCGGCGCAAGGATGGCACGACCTTTCCGCTGGATCTGGCGGTTTCGGAAATGACCCTGTTGGGTGAACGCCGCTTTTTGGGCATCACGCGCGATATAACCGACCGCAGGGAAGCGGAGCTTGCCGTTCAGCGTTCCGAACAAAGCCTCATTGATGCCCAGCGCATTGCCCATCTGGGCAGCTGGACGTGGGATATCGCCAGTGGTGCCCTGACCTGGTCGGAAGAGATTTACCGTATCTTCGGCTATACGCCAGAGCAATATGAACCGACCTACGACAACTTCCTTGCCGCTATTCACCCCGATGACCGCGATCTTGTGCAGGGCGCGGTTGGCAAGGCGCTGGAAACCAAATCCCATTACAGCGTTGAGCACCGGATTGTTCACCCCGATGGAACGCTGTGCCATGTTCACGAATTGGGTGAACTGAAGCTTGATGAGCACGGTGAGCCGAAAACGATGGTCGGCAG